>CAMEHJ010000082.1 GCA_945917385.1 uncultured bacterium | reverse complement strand
AGTATCACCGGCGTTGAAGAGCGCGCAATGATAGACGCCGCAATCGAGGCCGGCGCGAGAAAGGTCTATCTTGTCGAAACCGCCGTGGCCACCGCGCTCGGCGCGGGCATTGATATTTCAAAGCCCGACGGCCACATGGTCATTGATATCGGCGGCGGCACCACCGAGGTCGCCATCGTCTCCGCCGGCGGGGTCGTCGAGTGCGAGTCCATCAAGGTCGCGGGCGCAAGCTTTGATGAAGCTATTGTGAAGTTCATCAGACACAAGTACGGCCTCGTAATCGGTATGAGCGCCGCGGAGGAACTGAAAATGCGTATCGGCTGTGTTATCCAGCGCCGCGACACCGGCGTTGAGGAGGTCAAGGGCAGAGACGCAATCAACAGTCTCCCGCGCAGTATAGAGATAACCTCAACCGAGCTTATCGAGGCTTTTGTCGAGCCGATGAACAGTATTCTGGAGGCCATCCACACCGTGCTTGAGAGAACTCCGCCCCAGCTTGTCGGTGACCTTGACAAAAACGGCATTATCATGTCCGGCGGCGGCAGCCTTATCTACGGCATTGACAGACTCATTGAGCGCAGCACCGGCATCAGAACCGTCGTTGTGGACGACGCGATATCCTGCGCGGCATTCGGCGCGGGCAAGATACTCAGAAACCTTGATGACCTTCAGGACGGCATGATGAACTTTTACAGAAAAAAACAGCTCAAGGGCTGATTCCGTATTTTCATTATCTCAGAAAGGACGGGCGAATATGGATATAAAAAATCTGTTCAGGAAGAAAAACAAATCTCCGCGCTGTTCTGCCGTAATCGTTGCCGCAGGCAGCTCTGAGCGCATGGGTACCGACAAGATGCTTATGGAGCTTTGCGGTATGCCGGTTATCGCGCGTACTCTTACTGTTTTTCAGCAGTGCCCGGAAATCGACGATATCGTTGTCGTCACACGCAGAGACAGGATAGAAATGCTTGCGGACCTGTGCCATAAATACGGAATCAGTAAGGTGAGTCAGGTTGTCGCGGGCGGGGCTACCCGTGCCGAATCCGCGCTCGCCGGCGTTTCTGCGGTGAAGTGCAGGGCAGAGCTTATTGCTATTCATGACGGCGCACGCCCGCTCGTCACGACTGAGCTGATTTCAAAAACCGTTTCCGCGGCGGCGGAGCATCTGGCGGCGGCGCCCGGAATAAAGAGCACCGATACGCTGAAAACCGTGGACGAAGAGGGCTTTATCACCTCAACGCTTGACCGCAGCTCTATCGTCAGGATCCAGACCCCTCAGATTTTCAATTCCGACCTCATCAAGGGTGCGCTTACAAAGGCGGTTTCCGATAAGCTTGCCATTACGGACGACTGCTCCGCCGTTGAGATGATGGGCGTTAAAACCTGCATCGTCGATGGTGAGAACACCAATATCAAGCTTACTTCGCCAGACGACCTTGTTACGGCGGCAGCTATCCTTTCCGAAAGAGGTGAAGCCGATGCGTATAGGACACGGGTATGACGTGCACCGGCTGGTTGAGGGGAGAAGGCTCATCCTCGGCGGCGTTGAGATAGACTATGAAAAGGGGCTGCTCGGTCATTCCGACGCGGATGTTCTGACGCACGCGATTATGGACGCGCTTCTCGGCGCGGCCGCGCTCGGCGATATCGGCAAGCTCTTTCCCGATAATGACGACCGCTTTCTCGGTGCTGACAGCATTGGGCTTCTGCGTGAGGTCTGCCGCGTTCTGAGAGAGCACGGCTACGATATCGGGAATGTTGACTGTACGGTGATCGCCCAGCGCCCGAAGCTCTCTCCGCACATCCCGCTCATGCGCGAAAGACTTGCCGCTGCAATGGGTGTAGATACGGATTGTGTCAGCGTGAAGGCGACGACCGAGGAAGGGCTTGGCTTTTCGGGAGAGGGGCTTGGAATAGCGGCTCATGCCGTCGCGCTCATTCTATGATGACATTCATGCGCCTTCTGCATATGATGGTTTGAACCCATCTATTTATAACTCAATATATTAAGCTTTCGAGGATCGGACGATGGGTATCGTTCGGTCCTTTTATTATCGTGACTGAGTATATTATGGAGGATAAATATGCAGTATCTTATTATGTGCCGCTCACTGACTCAGGCGGAAAGGGCGGCAAAACTCCTTGATAAAAACGGCATAAACGCAGTCATCATCAAAGCGCCGCAGGGTCTGCATACCCAGGGCTGTGCTTACGCGTTGAGCCTTTACCACCGCTTCGATGAGGCAGTGCTGCTGCTGAAAAAGAATAATCTCTTAAAAGGCAAAGTCTTTTACAGAACCGAACAGAGTGAATACCGGGAGGCAGAGCTTTGATATATCTTGACAGTGCCGCAACGACTATGATAAAACCCGCGGCCGTAGAGAGTGCCGTTGTCCGCGCAATGCGGACAATGGCAAGTCCGGGCAGGGGAGCACACAAGCCGGCGATGCGGGCCTCGGATACCGTGTTTGAATGCCGACAGGCAGCAGCGGAGCTTTTTTCCGTTGACGAGCCGGATAAAATAATCTTTACGATGAACGCGACTCATGCCCTCAATATTGCGATAAATTCCCTCGCGCAAAAAGGAACAAGGGTCTTGGTATCGGGCTATGAGCATAACTCCGTCACAAGACCGCTGACACAGCTCGGAGCGAACATCATTATTGCTTCGTCAAAACCCTTTGACACTGACGAAATTCTTGCCGACTTTCAAAAGAAAATTCCGAAGGCGGAGCTTGTTGTCTGCACCCATGTATCCAATGTATTCGGCTATATTCTGCCGATTTACGAGATTGCGGCGCTCTGCAGGAAAAACGGCGTACCGCTCATCGTTGACGCATCCCAGTCGGCAGGCTCCATTGAGGTAAATCAGCAGAAGCTTCGGGCGGATTTTATCGCAATGCCGGGTCACAAGGGGCTTTTCGGGCCGCAGGGTACGGGAATACTGATAGCGTCCAAACCGGGGAACCCCTTCATGAGCGGCGGTTCGGGCGCGGACAGTATGCTTCAGACTATGCCTGACTATCTTCCCGACCGCTATGAAGCAGGCACGCACAATGTTTGCGGCATAGCCGGACTGCTTGAGGGGATAAGATATGTTTCGGCGAAAAGAGCGGAGAATATCGGCAGGCACGAAGCAGAGCTTGCGCAAATGCTCGGCGGAATGATAAAAGACACGGACGGACTTGAGGTGTTTATGGGCGCGCCGGGAACGCAGAGCGGAGTGCTGTCCGTGCGAAGCTCAAAAATCGAGTGCGGGGAATTTGCGTCCGCGCTCGGCGACAGGGGCATCTGTGTACGAAGCGGACTGCACTGCTCACCCTATGCTCATAAAAGCGCAGGCACAATAAACACCGGGACAGTGAGATTCAGCTTCTCGCCGTTTGTAAGCAGAAAAGAGACAGAAATTTGCGCCGATGTTGTAAAAGAATTGTTGCGCCGCAGCAATTAATGATGTTGCCTTTTGCTCATTTTTGTTATATAATATATTGATTTTATTGAAGTCGTTTTTGCTTGTCGAACAGCTCAATTAACTTTTTGATACGGTGGAATGGTATGAACGGAATTACAGAGGCGCTGACCAAGGCGATCAATTATATGATGACGATAAGGATTTCGGACTTTATCGACATAATTATCGTCGCATATCTCATATATCATGCTATATTGTTTATAAAAAAGACAAATTCATATAACCTCGCAAAGGGCCTTGTTCTGCTGCTTGTCATGCTCGGCGTGTCCGGATTATTAAAGCTTACGGTCATTAACTTCCTTTTGCGCCGTACCGTCGAATTGGGTCTTATCGCGCTGATAATTCTCTTTCAGCCAGAACTTCGCCGTCTGCTTGAGCGCATGGGAAGAGGCTTCAATTCAGGTAAATCCGGTGCCGGAACCGTTATGGATTCGGCAATTACGCAGACGGTTCTCGCCTGCACCGATATGTCTGCCTCCAAAACCGGCGCACTGATAATTTTCGAGCGAAACATCAATCTGAACGCCGTTATGAGCACCGGCACGATCATTAACGCAAACGCCACGGCGGAGCTTATCAAGAACATATTCTTCAATAAAGCTCCGCTGCATGACGGCGCGCTGATTGTAAGAGACGGCAGACTCGCCGCGGCAGGCTGCGTCCTCCCTCTTACACAGAGCACCAATCTCAGCAAGGAGCTCGGTATGCGTCACCGCGCGGGTATCGGTGTGAGCGAGCAGTCGGACGCGGTCGTTGTAATAGTATCCGAGGAGACGGGCGCGATTTCGGTGGCAATCGAAGGTATGCTCAAGCGCCATCTCTCTGCCGCTACGCTTGACAAGCTCCTCAGAAGCGAGCTTATAGAAGAGAACATTGCAGAGGACAAGAGGAGTATTTCTTACTTGATGAAGAAGGTTTTCAAGGTGGGCAGCGATGAACAAGAAAAATAAGGCAAACGCGATATATGAAAGCAAGGCTTTCCTGACAATCGTATCCCTGCTCGCGTCTTTGGCGATATGGCTCTATGTATCCAGCGTGGAGACCGAACAGATACAGCAGACTTTCCGCGGGGTTCAGGTAGTTTTCACCGGGGAGGACACTCTCGGCAGCTCCAAAAATCTTGTGGTTACAGATGTGGACACGAGCACCATTACCGTAAATATCACGGGACCCCGGCGTATAATCGGTACGCTCGACGCATCCGACCTCACTGCGGTTATCGACGTCAGCAACATTTCAAGAGCGTCATATGTCTCTCAGCAGTATTCGATTGTGTTTCCCGACGGGATAGACACTTCAAAAATCAGGGTCAGCGGAAAAACCCCTGAGACAGTAAACTTTGCCGTCTCGGCACAGACCTCAAAAACAATTCAGGTCAGAGGCAGCTTCGACGGCGTGATCGCAGAGGGCTACACGGCGGAAACTCCGGTTTTTGAGCCGTCCACGATTACGATCAGCGGCGCGGAATCCGTGCTTAAAGATGTCTCTTACGCATGGGTATCCTTCGGTGAGGACAATGTCAGCAGCACCTATGAGGTGGAGACAGGCTTCACGCTTATGAACGCCGCGGGCGATCCCTGCTCAACCGCGGGTATAACATTCTCCGATACCGTTGTCAATGCAAAGCTTCCCGTTCTTATTCTCAAAGAGGTCAAGCTTGGTGTCAATATCATCGAGGGTGCGGGCGCGACGGCCGAAAACACCATAGTCCGTGTCGAGCCGGAGTCTATTACTCTCGCGGGTGACTCCGCAGTGCTTGACGGCATCAACAAAATTGTGCTCGACACCATCGACCTCACGCAGTTTTCCTCTTCCTATACCGATGAGTACGTTATACCGGTGGATAACAATATCAAGAATCTGACAGGGATAAGCACCGCAAAGGTTACGGTTCAGGTCACGGGGCTTACAACAAAGGTGTTCAGAATAAGCAATATAAGCTGTATTAACGTAAGCGACGGATACGAAGTTGAAATTCTGTCGCAGAGTATCGACGTTACTCTGCGCGGACGCGAGGATGACCTTGGTCAGCTCAAGGACAGCAGCATCAGGGCGGTCGCGGACCTTTCGGACTATAAAGAGTCCAACGGTACGTATATGCCGGTTGTTAAGATTTATATAGACGGCTTTACCGGCGTGGGCGCTTTGGGTGAGAACAAGATTTCCGTTGAAATCAGAAAGGTTAGCTGAATGACACAGGATGCAATAGTATATAAATGCCTTCCAAACGGCATGGCAGAGGTCGTTGTAACACGGACCACGGCCTGCGGCAGTAATTGCGGCAACTGTGAGAGCTGCATTTTTCAGAGCGAACTTAAAACGCTTGCAAAAAACAGCATTAACGCGCGTCCAGGACAAAAGGTCATTATCGAGAGCAAATCATCCAGAATTTATAAGGCGGCGATGCTCGTATATATTCTGCCGATGCTCCTTATGGTGCTCGGATATGCGCTCGGCGCGGCTTTGAGTACGGGAGAGGGGCTTGGCATTGCGCTCGGCTTTGCGGGACTTATTGCGGGCGCGGCGCTTATCGTGCTCAGCGAGCGGCGCAAAAACAAGGAGCCTATTACTTTTGAGATTATTGAATTTAATTCATAAGGTGGAAGAGAAATGATTAAAAGTATGACAGGCT
>CAMEHJ010000081.1 GCA_945917385.1 uncultured bacterium | reverse complement strand
GAACAGACGATCAGCCCCGCCAGAAGGATTTGCAGTGCTCTGCTCCTTATTTTGAAAATTGACACGGTCATGCATACCGCGACACCTATGAGCAGCAGACTCATCAGCCCGTTGAGCCACGGCATCGAGATATCCGGCATTATATAGCTTGTAAGTGCAAAAGGCCCCATCTGCCGGAGACGATAGTATCCCCTTTCCGGAACAGACCTCCGGCGTCGCCGGCAAAGCATATTTTGTTTGCCTGCATGAACATATGCGCGGCAAGGCCAAGAATAAGAGCTGCACAACAGGTCGGAATATAACGGCTTATTCTTTCTGTTATCTTCTCATTAAAGCATCTCATATCTGCTCCCCGGTTCAAATCAAACATTACATTTTTTTGAAATTATAGCACGCAGGCAGGCTGTTATCAAGTCTGTATTCCGGCACCGCCCGGCGGAGAGGCTATGTGCCGTTCGCCTTTATTCGATTTCTATGATCTCATTTACGCCATCAAGCTTGAAGCTGACCGAAAGGCCGTCGTCTGCGTGGACAATGATGTTCTTCGCGTCACGCATTTTCAGCAGGCGGCGGTAGTTTTCACGCTTTTCGCCGTCATACTCGCCCATATTGTCAGAGCAGAGAAGCACCCCGCCGAAGAGACTGTTGACGGCTGAGAGGATATATTTCTCCCGCTCACTGAGCTTCAGGTTATCGTCGCGCAGGAAAAACACATCCGGGTCGCTGAGCCACGCCCGACCGCTCAGCTGGCGGCGGAAAATGCTATTGAGAATGGCATGGCGCGTGGAAACGCGCTCGCGGTTAATCAGGCGCATGATGGGCGTATTGTCCCAGTCGAGGCCGACGTCACAGCTTATGCGGCAATAGTCAAACACCCCGAAAGCGGGCATGAGCGGCACGCCGCAGCCGAGGATGAGCTTATCTCCGCACATTTCGCGCAGCAGCTTCACGGCGCGCGTCATCCGCGCGGCGCGGCTCTCTCCGTTTCTACCGAAGGGTGCGGCGGCATACAGAAAGTCGAGCTTCACAAGGTCGTAGCCCCAGTCGTTCAGCACGCGGTCGAAGCATTTACGGAGATACTCAACGACTTCGGGCTTATCGATATCGAGCGAGTAGAAGCCGCCCCAGTTTGAGCCGTCCCGCCACGGCTCTGAGTCCACATATAAAAGCCAGTCCGGGTGCTGACGCATAAGCGCAGAGCCTTTCTGCGCGACAAAGGGAGCGAGCCACAGCCCCGCCTTGAAGCCGCGCGAATGTATCTCGTCGGCAGCGGCTTTCATTCCGCGTGGGAACTTCTTCCCGTCCGGCTCCAGCCAGTCACCGACATACGGCTCCCAGCCGTCGTCTATCTGAAACAAATCGCCCTCACGCATGACGGCGGCGCAGCCGTTCAGGTCGTCCATGATGCTCCGTTCGCTTATCTTCTGATAGCGGTTATACCAGCTTGAGTAACCGGCAATGCGCTCATTTGTGCGCGGCTTTATATTCATCGCCGCAAACCATGCATCAAAAACCTCGTTCTCCTCGCCCTCGGCAAGAAACAGGTCGAAGACGTGATATTCCCCACCGCAGGAAACGCCCTCACAGTCACGGCTCACCGTGAGAATCGACCTGCTGCTGTCATACATGAACATGGTGTAGCCCGGCATCTCGTCCAGTGAGGCGAACAGGCGAAAGCGCTCTTTGAGCCTGAAATAGCAGTAGCTCTCCCCGTGGGTGACGCCGCGCCTATTGGGGTAGTTCACAAAGTGATAGTCGCCGTAGCGATCTATACCGTAATGGTTTATAAGCACCTTCGGCAGCTTGCCCATTGCTCGGATGGACGAGCTTTTATTCAGCTCCGGGCAGAACGTCCAGGTCTGGTAGCCGTTCATAAAGATTTTTTCGTCCGCCCCGATGACAAGCGGCAGAGTGCCGCTGATGCTTTTGAGCGTGCCTTTTGACAGTGCTTCGACGATTCGGTTCACGCCCGCCGTGAGCTCCCGTTCGCCGTTTATGGCCTCGCCGCTTAAAAGCTCAATTTTATACCTGAATTTCATGCTCTCACCTCAAATTCAATCTCGACCGCCCCGACCTGAGCGCCGCTCACGGTGAGCGTACCCTTGCCCGCTCTGCCGAGGGTTCTGACATATGTGCCGCACATACCGCCCTCCGCCGTTACGAGCGCGGGGCCGACAAGCTCGATATCTCCCTTTGCTTCAAGTCTCAAGGGGAGCTGGGCATAGCTTGCGGGATTGTTGTTCTCGTCAAGAATTCTTATCCTCACCGCCGCCATGTCATAGCTTGCGTCCTCGGTGAGAACCGTACTGCTCGGACACGCCTCTATGTGCAGCCTTCTGCCGGGGCAGAGAGTTCTGCTCGCTACTACTTTGCCGTCCTTTACAGCGTCAAAGCGCCATCTTGTCGCCTCGCCGCCCCAGTTGCCCACATACTTGCCGTAGAGGTTCACGCCGTCTGAGTAGCTGAGCTTCAATTTCAGCATACAGTACAGCATTTTCGCCTTGTCCTTTGCGGGCATATTCGCAAGGCCGTGTCTCGCCGCGCTCATCAGACACTCGCGCAGAAGCTTCGCCCCCGCCGCGTCATAGCCCTCCTGCGTCTCAAGGAGAGCGCCTATCGTGTCGTCGATGTGTACGGGGCTGTGTCTGAGCGCCGAATACTCCCCGCCGGAAAAGCTTTTTACAAACACATCGTTTTTGTACAGCTTTACAGCGTCGGCGTTCGTGAACGCATAGATTTCACCGACATTGCCCGCGGGGTAGTCGCCGATGTCCATAGGACAGCCCAGCTCCAGCACGGGTTTTTCGTCGCTCTGGCTCGCGTACACGGCGGCGGCAAGCTTCGGATTTCTGAACGCGTCCATAACGCCGTGGTAGCACACCCTGTCACCGGAGCCGAAGTCCTTGTGCGTCGGGTAATCGAACATACACCAGCCGAAGCAGCCCGCGTGTTCGCCGGAAGCGAGCGCGTCGTTCTGCACGCGCGCGTGTCTCAGCGCGTGCTCCTGCCGCTTCTGCCACGAATCAAAGGACTTTGTCGGAAACATATGGCCGTTGCACTCGGAGACGATGAGCGCCTTTTTCATATCGGGCGTGACCTGCTTTTTCCGATTCACGCCGGGGTTGGCGCCGGTGTGCGAAAAATCGTTATAGGAATAGACATCCTCAAGCAGACTGCTCTTTTGCGTATATCTGACGCCCGTAGTGGCGCGGCTTGGGTCAAGCTCGCGCGCGGCGGCATTTGTGCGCGCGTAAAACTTATCGTCGTCCATGCTCTCGTTTATGCGCACACCCCAGAGAACGATGCTCGGATGACAGCGGTATTCGCGCACCATCTCCCGCACGTTCTCGACCGCCTGCGCCTTCCACTCGCCATCCCCGATATGCTGCCAGCCGGGAAGCTCGGTAAACACGAGAAGGCCGCGCCTGTCGCACTCGTCGATGAAATACCGGCTCTGCGGGTAGTGGGAGGTGCGCACCGCATTGCAGCCCAGCTCCTCGCGCAGTATGCGCGCGTCCTCGCGCTGAAGGCTCTCCGGCGCGGCATAGCCGATATACGGGAAGGACTGGTGCCGGTTCAGCCCGCGCATGAAGAGCTTCCTGCCGTTGAGATAAAAGCCGTCCGCCTTGAACTCCGCCGTGCGAAAGCCGAAGCTTGTATTCTGTGCGTCGAGCAGTGCGCCGTTTTCGTCGAAAATCTCGGAGACGAGAGGGTAGAGCTTCGGTGTTTCCACATCCCACGGCTGCACATCATGGCTGCGCAGAGTGTGGTTTGCCCCTCCCCTGCTCTCGGCGAGGCATCTTTCGCCGTCCATGACGCGGACACGCGCAGTTTTGAAGCTGCCGTCCACATTCAGTCTGACCTCCGCCGAGGTGAGCGACGGCGTATACACGAACACGTTTTCGATATAGCTCTTCTCCCGTATGTCGAGCCACACCTCGCGGTACAGCCCGCCATAGGTCAGATAGTCGATGACGAAGCCGAAGGGAGGTATCTCGCCGTTTTCGCGTGTGTCAAGGCGCACGGCAACGGTATCTTCACCGTCAAAGTTCAGATATTCTCCTATCTCGGCGCGAAACGCCGTATAGCCGCAGCGGTGCTCGCACACCTTTGTACCGTTAATATAGACGAAGGCGATATGCGCCGCCGCGTCAAACTGCAGAAATATCCGCTTGTCCCGGTTTTCCGGGGAAATATCGAGCTTCCGGCGGTAGCCGCAAACCGTCTCGTAATCCTCGGGCGCGGCATAGTGCAGCGGAACTTCGCGCACATTGTGCGGCAGACGCACAGGCGCACCGCCCTCAGTGCCCGCTAAAAAAGCATCGCTCCATTTTTCGGTAAATTCCCAGCCGTTGCATAAGCTTATCATGGCTGTACCCTCCTCCGCGTTAAGCAGGTCAAGAATCTTTCGCCGCTTCTGCGCGTGCGGCGAGCACAATTCATTTCTGATCATAATTATACCAGAGCTGCCGCCGGAAGTCCACCGTGCTTTCCGGAGCAGCAAAAAAACAGCCGCCCTGACGGGCGGCTGTCCTTATGTTGTTTGTTTGTGGTATGTGTTCTCTAAAGAGGAATTATGCTTCCTTCTTTGCGGGGTTCTTCAGAACCTTGACACCCTCAGCAACGAGGATGACAGCGAGAACGACGAGGCCGATGGACCAGATCATCTGGAACCAGTCACCCCATGCAGCAGCACCTGCGCCGATCATGCCGACCTTCTTGATGATGGTCTGAACGAGAGCGGTGATGGTAGCGGCAAGCATGAATACCATGGGGACGAAGAACATCTTGTTGTTCTTGCCGATGTTGCCGAGCCAAGTGGCAACGGCGAGCATTGCGATGCCGGCGAGGAGCTGGTTTGCAGCGCCGAAGACGCCCCAGATCTGGCTCAGGCCCATGAAGCCCATGCCGCAGCCGACAACGACCATGATGAGGGTGGAAGCCCAGGGGCCTGCAAAGACCTTTCTGAGACCGGTCAGATCCTCGCGGGTCTTGCCTTCGGGGATAAGCAGCTCAGCGAACATGTAGCGTGCGAGACGGCAGCCGGAGTCAAGAGAGGTAAGAGCAAAGACAGAAACAGCAAGGGTAAGCAGAGTGTAGACAACGCCGTATGCACCCTCGCCCGCGAACTTGGAAACCATGGTTGCAATACCACCTGCAAAGATGGTGGGAGGTGCGGAGAGCTGGAACTTGTCGCCGCCGCCGATGTTGGTCTCAGCAAAGACAACACCGATTGCGATGAGGGAGATGATGGCAAGGCCGGACTCGACGATCATTGCGCCGTAGCCGATGACCTTTGCATCCTTCTCGGAGTTGAGTTGCTTGGAGGTGGTACCGGAACCGATGAGGGAGTGGAAGCCGGAAACTGCGCCGCAGGCAACGGTAATGAACAGAGTCGGGAAGAGGGTGGTGCCGGTGAGACCCTGCCAGCCGGTGACCATGGGCAGCTCAACGGTCATGTTGGAACCGAAGATACCGACGACAGCAATGATCATCATGCCGTAGAGCAGGAAGGAGGACAGGTAGTCACGGGGCTGGAGCAGCATCCAGACAGGAAGCAGGGATGCAACAACAACGTAAACTGCGATGAACAGAACCCAGAAGGTACGGCTGGCATTGATACCGACATTCAGACCGATAGCGGTGATGGCGATGATGCCGAGAACGCCGATGATGGTTGCGGGACCGATCTTGGCGTTCTTGCGGTACACGAAGAAGCCGAAGATGAAGGCGATAACGATGAACAGCAGGGAGGTGGTTGCGGTGGAAGCCTTTGCGCTTACGTTGCCCATACCGACAGTGATGACGGATTCGGCTTCGCTTGCGAAGGTACCTGCAACGACTGCGGTGAAAGAAGCAATGACAAGGATGAGAACCAGCAGTGCGAAGATGATGAACAGCTTCTGCGCTCTGGGGCCCATGGAGTCTTTGATGACTTCGCCGATGGAGCCGCCGTTGTGGCGGATGGAGGCGAACAGAGAACCAAAGTCATGCATTGCACCGAAGAAGATGCCGCCGATGACGACCCACAGGAATACGGGCAGCCAGCCGAAAACGGCAGCCTGGATAGGTCCGTTAATGGGGCCTGCGCCGGCGATGGAAGAGAAATGGTGGC
>CAMEHJ010000080.1 GCA_945917385.1 uncultured bacterium | reverse complement strand
ATACGAATTTCATTTTCTTTCCTGCTTCTCTGGTTTTCTTGGGAGTGCTTTCTCCGGCTGCAGCAGGGGAAACGCCGGCAAACGGTATATCTGTGTATGCTGCTATATCTCTATCCAGCGTCACGAGATCCGTTACGCTCAGATCATGGACAGAGGTGTGCCCGGTAACCCGCGCAAAGGTTTTTAATTCTTTCAGGGAGACGTTCAGGAAGTTTGCTACCCGCTGCGCAGCCTTATCCACATCCAGACGGGCGCGAAGCTCCGGCTTCTGTGTGGCGATTCCCACCGGGCAGTTTCCCGTGCCGCAGATGCGATACTGCTGACATGCGGCGGCAATCAAGGCCGCACTGGCAATGGCCACGGCGTCTGCACCCATAGCCAGCGCCTTGGCGAAGTCAGACGATACACGCAGACCGCCTGTGATGACCAGAGAAATATCGGACTGCATGGCGTCAAGATACCTTCGGGCACGGCTCAAAGCATAGATTGTCGGAACGGAAGTGGACTCCCGGAGCAGGAGCGGGCTGGAGCCCGTCGCGCCGCCGCGGCCATCGATGGTGACAAAGTCAGGTTCCGCATATATGCAATGCTCCAGATCCTGCTCGATATGCCCGGCCGCGATCTTGATTCCGATCGGGCGGCCCTCCGAGCGCTCCCGCAGCATCGTAACCATGGCCTTCAGGTCCTCTTTGGAGCTGATCTCCGGGAAGCGGCTGGGGCTCTGGACATCCTCTCCCGGCTTTTTCCCCCGCAGTGCAGCAATCTCCGCCGTGACCTTTTCTCCGGGCAGATGCCCGCCCATACCCGGCTTTGTGCCCTGTCCGATCTTGATCTCAATGGCGTCCGCGCTGCGCAAATTGTCGTCCGTGACGCTGTACTTGTTCGGGATATACTCAAAGATGTATTTATAAGCGGCAGCCTTCTCCTCGGCCAGAATGCCGCCCTCGCCGCTGCACATGGCTGTTTTCGCCATGGCGCTGCCTTTTGAAAGCGCAATCTTCGCCTCCCGTGAAAGAGCACCGAAGGACATGTGAGAGATGTAGATCGGGCTCTCCAGCACCATCGGCTTCCGGGCATGCTTGCCGATGACCGTCCGGGTTTCCACCGGGTCATGATCCAGCAGCGGCGGCGGATTCAGCTGCGCCCCCAGCAGGAGGATGTCGTCCCAGCCGGGCAAGGGCATAAGGGTCCCCATGGCGCTGTCGATACTCTTGCCGGATACCGCCATTTCATGAATCTCCTTCATGAAGCGGCTGTTCTTATCCTGGCGCTCATACTGAGGATCATAGGCAAGTGACCCTTTCGGCATTACCGTCTCCTGCGGCTGTTCGTCACTGTCAATCCGCTGGAATTTGGATATCGGCTGTTTGCAGACGGGACATTCGGTCAGCTCTGCCAGCGTTCGTCCCTCTTTCTCTTCATCAAAGATTGCGCCGCAGATCGTGCATTGATAGATGGCCATGGTTTATCCTCCTTATTCTTTCTCTGCCTTGCTTCGGCAGGAAGGGCAGATATAATTGACTTTCAGGTCGTAGGAAATTATCTCCTCCGGGATCTGCTCCTGCAGTTGGGCTGTGAGATCGGAGAGACAGATATCGGAGAGCGCGCCGCATTTTTTACATACCAGATGATCGTGCTTTTCGATTTTATCATAGCGGTCAGGATAGCCCTCCAGGGAAACCTTTCTGATCCGATCCTGTTCGCACAGCAGATTGAGATTATTATATACCGTGGCAAGAACGATCTTAGAGTTCGAGGCTTTAAGGCGCAGATAGATCTGCTCGGCAGTCAGATGTTCCGAACAGGTATTTATGATATCAAGTATCTGTTGTGCGTACTTAGTCACGGCATTCTCCGGATTAGAATTATTCTAAATCAATTTTATCTTGAGATACAAACGATGTCAAGACGGGATCCGGATATTTTTTGGCGGCAAAATCTACGGGCCGACTCCCCCGCGGTTTCGGCCGCATGATTCCGATACGGCTCAATAAAAGCGCAGAGTTCATCTCCCTTAGAGGGAAGCTCATTTTCACCGCCATCTATGCGGATATGGATGAAATCGATCATGTCTATGCGCCTATCAGGCAATCGTGTGTGAATCTGAAGGACAAAACCTGACACCCGCTTCGCCGCTCACACTATCACTGCACTTTATTCGTCAACGAGTCTCCGAAGGGAAGGCGCTCTCCGGCCGCAGAGCGTCTTTCCTGTTTTTATATATTCTTTTTAAAAATAATCTGCAAATTTTTTCAAATCATAGCGAATTCATAGTGTGGTGGTATATACTGTGCCCAAAGACAATGGGAAAGGAGGGTTTTCCTGTGCGTGAGTGCAGAATGACGCCTATCGGGGCGAACGTTTTCGGAATATATCTGGAGCCTTGCGACAACGGGCAGGTCAAGGGGTATATCTCCGGAGGCAGCATAAGAAAACCGATTCCTTTTACAAGCCTTTCGCGCATGATACTCCTGCTGGACGAGCAGATGGATATCTCAAATCGGGGCTCTCCCGGCGTGACGGCACAGTCGCCTTCCGCGCCGAGCTTTGAGATTGAGATACTTTTCCGGCAGAATTATAGCTGGCAGGGAAAAGTACGGTGGCCGGCAGCCAGAAAAGAGGCCTCGTTCCGAAGCGTGCTTGAGCTTATTATGATTATTGAAATGATTCTCGAACATTGATTTTGAAACTGAGTATATCATGAGGAGGATATGACATGACGAAAAAACTTATTGCCATGCTGCTTTGTGTGTGCATGATGTTCTCGACGGTTCCGACGACCGTTTTTGCCGAAGGCGAAAGCGAACCCGCCGTCGTCGAAGAAACCAATGTACAGGCTCAGCAGACTGAGGCTCAGCAGACTGAGACGCAGCAGACTGAGACGCAGCAGACTGAGACACAGCAGACTGAGACACAGACTGACACGCAGTCCGAGGAAAAGACCGAGGAAAAGTCCGAGGAAAAGACCGAGGAAAAGTCCGAGGAAAAGTCCGAGGAAAAGACCGAGGAAAAGACCGAGGAAAAGACCGAGGAAAAGTCCGAGGAAAAGTCTGAGGAAAAGTCCGAGGAAAAGTCCGAGGAGTCCTCTGAGGAAACCAAGACAGATTGCACCTGTGACGCACACTGCACCGAGGATGCGGCGAATGCCGATTGTCCCGTCTGCGCAGCGGACATCGCAAATTGCGTGATCGCGGCCGAAGAAGAGACCGAAGAAGAGGTCTGCATCTGTGACGTGCACTGCACCGAGGACGCGGCAAACGCGGAGTGCCCCGTCTGCGCAGCGGACATCGCAAACTGTGCGATTGAGGCAGAGGCCGTTAACGAAGTGCCTGAGTGCACCTGCACCGCGGACGCGTGCGATATAGACAACTGCCCCGCCTGCTCCGAGGGCGTTGTCGGCTCCTGCCCCTATGTGCAGAGCCTTGAGTGCACCTGCCCCGAGGACGACTGCCTTGAGGACTGCCCCGCCTGCTCCTTCGGCAAGATCAGCGACTGCGCATTCGCACTGGCGCTCGCCGGCATGATGAGCGACCTTACGCTCAAGGAGCCGGATGAAACGCAGTACGATACATATTACTTTACCGACGCAAACGGCGGTGTGCTTGAAGACTGGACACAGATCGTCAAGAACGGCGACACGCTCCTCCTCCCGCCCGCGCAGGAGAAGGCAAACGCCGTGTTCACCGGCTGGGCGGTAGACGGCACTGGCATTGGCGTCGCGAACGGGACGGTCTCCATTAACAACGTCACCGGCACGGACTTTACCGTTGCCCCCATATTTAGGGACGTCAGCTACGTCTACTTCCTTGATAAGAACGGCGTTGTCTGCCACACGGCGGAGGGCGTACCCGGCGCGGATGTGGACGGAAGCGAGTTCTCTCTGGCTGCCGAGGCCGCAAAGGGCAGCCTTGAGCCCGACGAGAGCATTCAGGGCTGGCTGAACGGCGACGCTGCGTTCGACGGCGTGTTCGGCGCGACCGATATCTCTCTCACACCGGATATAGCCAAGGGCTTCTGGGTCACTTATGACGTGGACGGCGGTGACTACATGGCGCCGGAGTTCTATCCTGCCGGCACCACCGTTACCCTGAAGGCCCCCAACAGAGCGGGCTACACCTTCGACGGCTGGTATGTCGGCGATACTCAGGTCGAAACCGTCAACAAAACGGCGGAGGTCAAGGCGCATTGGGTTGCCTCCTCCAAGACGGACTACACCGTCATCCACTGGCTTGAAAACGCGGACGACGAGAACTACACCTATTACACCTCCGAGGTCAAGCAGGGCACCACCGGCGAGCTGACCAATGCCGCCTCCGTGAACACCATGTCCGACGCGGAGTACTACACCGTCCAGCCCATCACGCAGCAGACCATCAATGCCGACGGCAGCACCATCGTGGACGTAAAGTATGACCGCAAAGAGTACACGGTCACTTACACGGGGATTTACGCCTGCGGCCAAGTGGCGCATGAGCACAGCGTAGACGCCGGTTGCTATGAACTTATCTGCGACAGAGGGTGGCCTCATCAGCATAGCGTACGCTGGGGATGCTATACGCTTACCTGCACATTGGAGCAGCATTCCCATCGAAACTGCGGCACTACCACCAAGACCGTCACCGCAAAGTGGGGCGCGAACATTGCTGACTCCTGGCCCGGCGGAACCTTTAGCGTCAACCCCAACGGCGAACCGTATCAGATGAGCATTGATGTAATGCCCAAGGGTGGCGCTACGTTCTATTATGTAAATACAGTCGACGAGAACACTCCCGGTGTGAGAAGTGCGGGATACTATCTTGAAGTGCTGCCGGGAGAAAACGGAGAAGTAACCGAAAGCGGACGTTCCTACAAGCTGGATCATACAGACTACACAACAAGCGGCACTATTATTTCCGATGAGGACTGTTACGGTATCACTGGCTTCTCCTTTAGCCACTATGTAGCTACACCTACATGGGGCGGGGATTATTATAACGGCGCCAGGTTCTACTATACCCGCAACAGCTACGACATCACCCTGCTGTATGCGGACGGCACGGATATAAACACGCTCACCTATAAGTACCAGCAGACCGTTGCCGAAGCCGTAACTCCTCCCGCCGAGCCTGCAAGACAGATCGATACCCCCGCAAGCTACAAGTTTGAGGGCTGGTTTGCCGACCCTAAGGGAACTACGGAGTTTGTTTTCCCCGCGACCATGCCCGCACGCGGCCTGACCGCCTACGCGGTGTGGAAGGCGGAGCCGGTCAGCGCGACGATCCACCTCACGATCGCAACCGCCGGCGGCGGCAGCAGGACGCTGATCGTTCCCTACGGCGGCACCATCTCCGAGGCTGAGGGCTATGATGAAGCCATGGCTGCCGTTGCCGCGGCCAACGGAGGAAACGCTCCCTCCGCGTGGATAGATGCAAGCGGCGCACTCTTCAACGAGAGCACCAAGCTCTATCAGCCCGTTGAGCTTTGGCCCGTGTTCTCCAGCTCTGCCGACGGTTATACAGTCACCTATTCTGAAAGCGGCAAGAAAGCGGCTGTTGAAGACGGCAAAACCTACAAGAGCGGCAGCTTCGCAGGCGTTCTTGTACCTGCAAACGCCTTTGACACAAACGGCAAACAGTTTGACTACTGGTCGGCTGATGACGGCAACCTCTACCTCCCCGGCGATTATATCGCTATCTCCGGCAATGTCACGCTGACCGCGGTTTATAAACCCTCCCCCGCAAGAGCGAGCATTGTTTATCACGCAAACTTCAGCACCACCCCCGACACCTATTTTGCAGGCCCGTATATTGTTAACAGTACGGTAGACGTTGTCGCATACGGTACGACCGGCTTCGGTGAAAACGATGGATATGAATTTGTCGGCTGGTCACTCGACGGCGTAAACCCCGTTTCCAGCGTCACCATTGAAAGCACCGAGGCAAATGACCTCTACGCGCTCTGGAAAAAGACCAAGTTCGAGGTCAGCTACTCCTACACCGGGGAAGTTGTGCCCGCCGGCGCACCCACGCTTCCCGCCACCGTTACAGCAGAGAGCGGCTCAAACGTCAACGTGGCTGCGGCGCCCGCCATGCCCGGCTACACCTTTGATGGCTGGTATCTGGACGGCGAAAAGGTCACCAGCTTCAAAATGCCCAAGAAGAATG
>CAMEHJ010000079.1 GCA_945917385.1 uncultured bacterium | reverse complement strand
CTTTTTTGCCGGTTACGACAAGGCAATACTCAGCTTCATGCACACGCTGTCAAAGCTCGGCGTCGTGCTGACTCCGCTGATGAAGCTGATCACGCTCATCGGGGAAAAGGGACTTGTATTTTTCCTGCTCGCGTTCGTGTGTTCGTGCTTTGCGCGCACACGCAAATTCGGTGTGTGCGTGTTCGGTGCGGTGTGCTGCGGCGCGCTGATAACGAATATTATATTGAAAGACATGATAGCGCGGCCGCGCCCGTTTGAGACGGTCGAGCTTTTCAGACAGTGGTGGCAGGCTGTCGGCGCACCCGCGGAGGACGGCTTCTCCTTCCCCTCCGGCCATGTGACCGCGGCGGCGGCGGGCATGACGGCGATAAGTCTCATGAAGGGCAAGAAGTGGGTTATCCCCTCGGTCGTCTGGGTACTGCTCATGATGATGAGCAGAAACTACCTGATGGCGCACTACCCCTCCGACGTACTGGCGGCAGCGGTAATAGGCGCCGCGTCCGGCTTTATCGCATGGATGATAACAAAGCTCATCTACAAGCTGCTTGAGGAGCACGCGGAAATTCCGCTGTTCGCGTTCATACTGGATTTTGACCTCGGCAATGTTCTGCCGCTTGACAATATCAAAGAGCGCATCGACGGCATTGTCGGCAAGAGCGCGGACGGAGAGAGGAAAGAGCGCGCCCGGGGCAACGCGGCAAAGAGCGTACAGCGCGGCGGCAGTCACGGAAAAACCGAGCCTGCAAAGCGCAGGGTACCCTCCGTGGGCTATAAGGGAAAGCACGAGAAGAAATGAATAAACGTAAAGCAGGCTGTCTCACAGCATTGGTGAGACAGCCTGTTTGTTTTGACATCATATTACTTTTGCGCCTTCCGGGTCAACGGTCAGGTCGAGCACCGTCCAGTTATGAGGAAGAGAGGCGACTTTTTCGCGCATTTTCGCGGCAAAGTCCTTATCGCGGCTCACGCAGAGGATGGAGGGCCCGGCGCCGCTTATGCACACAGCGCGGCAGCCAAGCTCGTTTGCGCAGCGCTCCACCTCGTCGTAGCCGTGGATGAGAGGGCGGCGGTAGGGCTGGTGCAGCTTATCCGTCAGCGCGCGGGCGATAAGCTCCTCGTCGCCCAATTCCATCGCCTTCGGCAGAACCGAGAGGCGGGAGAGATTGAACACCGCGTCGCCGTAGGGAACGGACTTCGGCAGCGCGCCGCGGGAGAGATGGGTGCTGAGCGTATAGTCGGGAAACAGCACCGTGAAAAACAGAGCGGGGTTTACGGGATAGGCGACGGAGAACACGGCGCCGTTATCCATCATGGAGGCGGTCATGCCGCCGAGCAGAGCGGGCGCTAAATTATCGGGATGCCCCTCAATGGGGGTGACGACGGCGAGCAGCTCGTCCCTTGAAAGCTTCGCGCCGGACAGCGCGTTTGCGCCGACCGCGCCGCCGGCAATCAGCGCGGCGGAGGAGCCGAGCCCGCGGCAGACGGGAATGTCCGCGCGGATGTCGATATGCACCGTGGGCACAGGCTTGCCGATATGCTCATACACCGCTTTGAACGCGAGCCACGCTAAGTTTTCCTCGTTTCTGAACTCCTCCGGGCAGCCGGAGAAGGAGAGTGTGTCCGAAAGCTCAAAGCTCAGGGTGTTGTACATCTTATACGCGATGCCGAGAGTGTCAAAGCCGCAGGCGAGATTCGCGCTCGTCGCGGGAACGCGGACAGTTACCATTTTTCTTCCTCCGATTTTCTGAGAACGTAGGAGAGCATATCTCCGGGGGCGGTGAGGTCGGTGTGGCGGACGGGGCGAGAGCGCAGAGAACGCAGATTCTCCGGCATGGGAACGCCGGTCACTTCTTCAAGCCTTTCCATCATATCAAACTCGTCTCCGCCGCAGCCCTCGCCTATGGAGCTCAGCACGGCGGCGGGGAATTTGTAGGGGGAGGCGGTGGAGAGAATGACGACGGGCGCATGGTCGGGGCAGGCGGACTTGTACTGCTGCGCCACATCCCACGCTACGGCGGTGTGCGTATCGCAGAGGTACCTGTTCTCGCGCCAGAGCCTGCCGATGGCGCTCTCCGCGTCCGTATCGAGGCAGCAGCCCGCCCAGAACTTCGCGCGCAGCTTCTCCATAAGCGCCTCGGGCGCGGTATAGCAGCGCTCATTTTTGAGCTTCGCCATAAGCTCTGACACAAGTTCTGCATCGCCGCTCATAAGGCTCAGAAGTCTTTCGAGATTGCTGGATATAAGAATGTCCATGGACGGGGACTCGGTACGGTAAAACTCGCGGCGGCAGTCGTAAACGCCGGTGCGGATAAAGTCGGTGAGGATATTGTTCCTGTTCGAGGCGCACACGAGACGGCCGACCGGCAGACCCATTTCACCCGCGATATAGCCCGCCAGAATGTCACCGAAGTTGCCCGTCGGCACGCAGTAGTCAAGCTTATCGCCGAGCGCGATGCGCCCCATGCGCACTGCGGCAAAGTATGCGTCAAAGTAATACACGACCTGAGGAACAAGGCGGCCGATATTGATGGAGTTTGCGGAGGAGAGGTGCGGCTTGTCCTTCACCTGCTCAAAGATGGCCTTGACCGCGGACTGGGCATCGTCAAAATTGCCCTTGACGGCGCAGACCTTGATATTTTCACCCTGCTGTGTGACCATCTGCGCGCGCTGTACGGGGCTTACGCCGCAGTCGGGGAAGAACACCATGATGCGGATGCCGGGCACGTCGCGAAAGCCCTCAAGCGCGGCTTTGCCTGTGTCGCCGGAGGTCGCGGTGAGGATCAGAATTTCCTCCCTGTCCCCGCACTTGACGGCGGCGGAGCGCATGAGGTACGGCAGAAGGCAGAGCGCGACATCCTTGAACGCACTCGTGGGGCCGTGGAAAAGCTCAAGCAGGATATCGTCCCCGACCGGTGCGCTCGGCGTGATGTCCTCTCTGCCGAACTTGCCGCGATAGGCGTCGGATACAAGTTTTAAAAGCTCCTCGTCCGAAAAATCCGGAAGCAGCGCCGAAATGACCTTCGCCGCCATGTGGGTGTAATCAAGCGGCCGGAGCGCACGCCAGTCGATGCACGGAATCTTGTCGGGCGTATACAGCCCGCCGTCCGGGGCAAGGCCGCGCACTATCGCCTCGGACGGCGTCGCGGTGAGAGAGTCGTTTCTTGAACTGCGGTATATCATAGGATTCTCCTTTTATTACAGCATATATGAAAAAATAATAAAACCTTTCGCGTCATAAGTCAAGTGACGAGACGTAATATTGACGTTTTAATTGTTATATGTTATTATTATCGGTAAATTTATATAAGGAGATGACTATCCTAAAATGGATGATGGCAGTAGATTGCCATGGTTACAGATTGCAATCTTGCTTTTTTGCGCGGCATGGCTCGCAGTCGCTGAGACGGCGTTCGCTTCCGCGTCGAGATCGCGTATACGCGCCGCCGCCGACAGAGGCAGCGACCAGGCGAAACGGGCGCTGTATGTTATCGAAAACTTTGACCTCGCGATAAGCACGCTGCTTATCTGCACGAATATAGTACATATCACGACGGCTTCCGTCGTCACTGTCGCCGTCAAGCGGATGTGGGGACTCAGCGCTGTTTCCGTCAGCACGATAATCACGACGATCGTCGTGTTTTTTGTCGGGGAAATGCTGCCCAAGAGCGTCGCCAAGAAGTTCAGCGAGAAGCTTGCACTAAGCTGCGCCGGGGTTCTGTGCGTACTGATGAAGATTTTCGCTCCGCTCTCTAAGCTGCTCACATGGATAGGGCAGTCGGCGGCAAAGCTCACAAAGGGCGACAGCCAGATTTCCGTCACCGAGGATGAGCTGTATGATATTATCGAGGACATGACCGAGGAGGGAAGCCTCGATGAAGAACGCGGCGACCTCATTTCCTCCGCGCTCCAGTTCGGTGACGTTACTGTGGAGAGCGTGCTCACCCCCAGGGTGGACGTCGTTGCCATCGACATCAAGAGCAGCCCCGATCAGGTGCTGGAGCTTGTCCGAAGCACAAACCACAGCCGCCTGCCCGTATATGAGGGGAGCATCGACAACATTATCGGCGTGCTCCAGATAAGAAAATACATCAAAGCCTACCTCAGAGAGCGTGGGAGTCTGGATATCCGCCCGCTTATAGACGAGGTGCTGTTCACGCACCAAAGCTCGAAGATCGACGAGCTGCTGCCCGTAATGTCAAGACGCAAGCTCAATATGTCCGTCGTCACGGACAATTTCGGCGGCACGCTCGGCATTGTCACGGTCGAGGACATTCTGGAGGAGCTTGTGGGCGAGATCTGGGACGAGGACGACGTCGTGAAGGAGCCGATAGTTGACCTCGGAGACGGCTGCTTTGTCGTGAACGCCGATGAATCCGTCAGCGACGTTATGGAGCGGCTCGGCTATGACGACCCAGAGGAGAACGAGGAGCTTGTCAACACCCTGATGGGCGAGTGGGCTTACGAGCAGTTTACCGCCATTCCAAAAAGCGGCGACAGCTTCCGCTATCACCGCATGGAGGTCACGGTCTCCGGGATGGAGCATAACCGCATTATGAAGCTCAAGGTCACGCTTCTGCCCGAAGATGAGGAAGGGGGCGGTGAACAGTGAGCATATACATTATCGCACTCGGAATCTTGCTGTGCATTGCGCTGTCGGCGTTCTGCTCATCGTCCGAGATGGCGTACTCCTCGTGCAACACCATAAGACTTGAAAATCTCCGCGACGACGGCGACCGCCGTGCAGCGCTTGCCGTGAAGATAGGCGAGAGGTTTGACGACGCGCTCAGCGCGATACTGATCTGCAACAACCTTGCAAACATCGGCTCGTCCTCGCTTGCGTCCGTGTTCGTCATTGTGCTGACCGGCTCGGACGAGAAGGTGTGGATAGCGACGGCGGTGCTGACGCTGCTCGTCATCATCTTCGGTGAGACAATGCCGAAGATCATCAGCAAGAAAAACGCGAACTCCATCGCACTCAGAAACGCCTGGGCAATCAGATTTCTGACGATAGTGTTCAAGCCCCTTATCTGGGTTGTCGTGAATCTTATCAGACTTCTGACCATCGGACTCAAAGAGAGCGAGCCGGCCGACAGCAGCGAGGAGGCCGTCGAGGAGCTTCAGTCCATCATCGAAACGGCTGAGGACGAGGAAGTACTCGACGAGGAGCAGAAGGAGCTGCTTCAGGCGGCAATCGACTTCTCCGAGCGCTCCGTTTTCGAGGTCATGACCGCGAGAGTGGACGTCTGCGCGATAGACATTGACGACGACTGGGACGAAATTCTGCGCATTATCGAGGATGCGCCCTACTCCAGAATACCCGTGTACGAAAACAGCATTGACAACGTTATAGGTGTACTGTATCTCAACCACTTCCTCAAGGCCATGACAGGCTCCGAAAAGGTGGATATCCGTGAGATGCTGATGCGGCCGTGCTTCGTGTATAAGACGATGAAGCTGCCGGTCGTTCTCGGCAGGCTTCGCCGCGCGAAGCAGCACCTCGCCATCGTCACCGACGAATACGGCGGAACGCTCGGCGTGGTGTCGATGGAGGACGTACTCGAACAGATCGTGGGCGAGATATGGGACGAGACGGACGTTGTTGAGCAGGAGGTCGTCGAAAAGGCCGAGGGCGAATACGAGCTTGACGGCAGCATGGTCATCACCGACTTTATGGAGCTGCTGGGTCTGAGCGAGGAGGAGTTTGAGCCGGAGAGCGAGACCGTCGGCGGCTGGACGCTTGAGATGTTCGGCACCTTCCCCAAAGAGGGGGACAGCTTCCGGTACGAAAACATGACCGTGACCGTACTCGAAATGGTGGACGGCCGCCGCGTTGACAAGGTGCTTGTCAAGGTGGATACGGAGACGGAACAGGAATAATATACGACCTTTGCCCCTGCCCGAACGCTTGCTTCGGGCAGGGGCTTTCCGCGTCAGCGAGGCAGAGGTGCGGAAAACTCACAGACGACAGAGAAAATGAAAGCCCGTATATGATATCTTTTCGATATGGTAAAAATTAAAATATGACGAAAAAAATCCGGGGTACAGGAAAAAGCTTGTGAATTACGACAGAAAAAAGAAAAGTGGCGAAAACGGCATTGACAAATCGAAAAAAGGGTGGTAAATTTCAGAGCATCAAGCAAAGCTTG
>CAMEHJ010000078.1 GCA_945917385.1 uncultured bacterium | reverse complement strand
GTCAACCTCATCAAAGCTCCAGGACATACGGATGGAGTTCTGGCTCATCTCAAGCCCGGAGGTGGCGACGCCGCCGGCGTTGGACGCCTTGCCGGGGCTGTAAAGCAGACCCGCGCCCTGAACCGCCGCGATGGCTTCGGGAGTGAGCGGCATATTCGCGCCCTCGAACACGGCGATGGCGCCATTTGCGATAAGGGCGTTTGCGCCGTCAAGGTCCATCTCGTTCTGGGATGCGCAGGGCATCGCTATATCGCACTTGACGTTCCAGATATTGCGGCAGCCCGCGACATACTGCGCGCCCTCAACCTCATCGGCGTAGACGCTGATGCGCGCGCGGCGCTTCTGCTTGATCTCAAAGAGCTTGACAAGGTCAATGCCCTTGGGGTCGTAGACATAGCCCTGAGAGTCGCTCATAGCAACGACCCTGCCGCCGAGCTGCGTGCACTTTTCCGCCGCGTACTGCGCGACGTTGCCGGAGCCGGAGACAATAACGGTCTTGCCCTCGAAGCTGTCATTGCGCTGGTGGCTGAGGCACTCGGACGCATAGTAGCACAGACCGTAGCCGGTTGCCTGAGTGCGTGCAAGCGAGCCGCCGAAGCTCAGTCCCTTGCCGGTGATGACGCCGGCCGCGTGCTGATCGACGATGCGCTTATACTGCCCGAACAGGTAGCCGACCTCGCGTGCGCCGACGCCGATGTCGCCCGCGGGAGTATCGGTGAACTGACCGATGTGTCTGTAAAGCTCGGTCATAAAGCTCTGGCAGAAGCGCATGACCTCCGCGTCTGACTTGCCCTTGGGGTCAAAGTCGGAGCCGCCCTTGCCGCCGCCCATGGGGAGCGTGGTGAGGGAGTTTTTCAAAATCTGCTCAAAGCCGAGGAACTTGATAACGGAGAGGTTAACGGAGGGGTGGAAGCGCAAACCGCCCTTGTAGGGGCCGATCGCGGAGTTGAACTGCACGCGGTAGCCGCGGTTGACCTGAACCTTGCCGTTGTCGTCAACCCAGGGGACGCGGAACTCTATCACGCGCTCCGGCTCGACAAAGCGCTCAATGAGAGCGTTTTTCTCCCATTCGGGGTGCTTATCAACGACAAGCTCAAGCGACTCAAAAACCTCGCGGACTGCCTGCAGAAACTCGGTTTCGTGCGCGTCGCGGCGCTCAACCTCCGCATAGACGCGCTTGAGATATTCGTTCGTCAGCATAGTTTTTACTCCTTAAAATAAAGAATGTTTGTTGTTTGTGTTGTGAGAGGTTTTCTGGATTAATTATACTCCAAGCATATTTGCACACACAAGAAAAAAATATACCAAAACGAAGATTTTTCCGTTTTGGTATATTTTTTGTTTGGCTCACTTATTTCAAAAAGAAATTTTTGTGAAATCTGCCGTATTACTTGCCGATGCTCTCAAGGCTCTTGAGAAACAGGGTGTTCTCCGCGTCGGAGGGGATGAGGAAGCCCGTGCGCGGGGAGACGGTGAACGCCTCAACTGCGGGGCCGTCCATCAGGCAGGAGCGCTTGAACTGCTGGCTGAAGTAGCGCTTGCAGTAGCTTGTGAGCCAGCGCAGAAGCTCTTCGTCGCTGAAGTCGTCGGAGTAGACGGTCTTTGCGAGACGGTAGGTCTTTTCGGGAGTGAAGCCGCAGATCATCATCTTGTGGGTGAAGAAGTCCTGCAGGCTGTAAGAGCCGACGGAATCCTCGCTCTTCTGCTCGATGGTGTCGTTCTCGATGGGCAGAAGCTCCGGCGTGACCGGGCAGTCAAGCACGTCGTACAGTGCCGCCTTGAGCACCTTGTCCTCGGTGATGGAGGCGATGTAGGTGACGTTCGCGCGAACCTGCGTCTTGGTAAGGCCGAGGTTTACATCGTACATACTGGTGTGGTCGCCGTTGTAGGTGCACCAGCCGTCCACAAACTCGCTGAGATCCTCCGTGCCGACGTCCAGACCGTTGACCTTGTTTGCAATGTCCATGAGCACCTGCGTGCGCTCGCGCGCCTGCGCGTTTTCAAAGGCGATGCTGTAATCGTCGTGCGCGTGGCCGATGTCGTCGAAGTGCTGGTAAACGGACTTGCCGATGTCGATAACTCTGACCTCGCAGCCCCACTGCTCCGCCACAACGATGGCGTTGGACTTGGTGCGCGAGGAGGTGCCGAAGCAGGGCAGCGTGCAGGCGATAACGTTCTCGGAGGGCAGACCCATCTTCTTTACCGCCAGCGCGCAGACCATGACCGCGAGCGTTGAGTCAACTCCGCCGGAGATGCCCACGACGCAGTGGTCAAGCCCCGCGTACTCCATGCGCTTTACAAGGCCGGAGACCTGAATGTCCAGCATACGGCGGCAGTAGGCGGGCATATCCTCGCTCTTTTCGGGCAGGTGCGGGTACTTATTGTACTTGCGGGTGAGCACCGTTTCCTCAAGCGCGTCGCCCCACTGGCACATATAGTAGTTGTCGGTGTCAACATCAAATTCGCCCGATGCGCGGCGGAGATTCATCATATGGTCGATATCGACCTCGCTGACGGCAAGGCTGTTCTCCCTTTCGTCCTCTGCGAGAACGACGCCGTTTTCCGCGACCATGCACAGTCCGGAAAAGACGTTGTCGGTGCTCGACTCGCCCTTGCCGGGCGCGGCCATGACGACGCCGCATTTGAGCTTTGCCGAGAGGTAGCGGTTGTCAAGCTCCGCTTCGTCGCGGGAGGTGACGGTCTCCGGGAAAGAGGCCATCCGGCAGATAAGCGTTGCGCCTGCGGCGGCGTGGGAGAAAGCAGGCTCCCTGATGCTGTCCATATCCGCGCCCACCTCGACGGCGACGTTAAGCCCCTCGATAACGGTGCTCTCAAACAGCACGTTCGGGGACAGGAAGGTGCTGTGTCCGCAAATTTCCACCTCGGCAGCGTCGGCGCAGGGCTGAGCAAAGAGCGAACCTTTCACGTTCTGTCTCGGAACAAGGCCGAGTAGCACGCCGCCGTAAATTGCCGCGGCGCAGCTATATAGTCTTGAGCCGACCGCCACGGGCAGACCCACAAACACGAGCATATCAATTTCGCTCGTCGCTTCGATCACCTTGGAGAGCGCTGCCTTTGCGCCGTCGAGGATCACTCTGTGGCCGATGAGGTCGTAACAGCAGCAGCCGGTGAGATTAAGCTCGGAGAATGTGAGCACCTTTACGCCCAGCTTCTGTGCCTCATTAATACATTCGATAACGCGCGCGGCGTTATACTCGGTGTCGGCAACCTTGATGACCGGGGATGCCGCGGCGACCTTAATAAAACCGTTTTTCATGCCGAAAGTCCTCCAATCAGAACTTGATGCGCTCCGCGATGTAGTCCTTCACCTCGCTGATGGGGATGCGAACCTGCGTCATGGAGTCGCGCTCACGGATGGTCACGCAGTGGTCGGCCTCGTCCGTTTCGGTGCCGACGGTGTTGAAGTCAAAGGTGATGCAGAAGGGAGTGCCGATCTCGTCCTCGCGGCGGTAGCGCTTGCCGATGGAGCCGGTCTCGTCATAGTCGCACATGAATTCCTTACTCAGCTCCTGATAAAGCTCCATGGCGGGCTTGGTGAGAACCTCCTTCTTGCTCAGCGGGAGGATGGCGCACTTGAAGGGCGCAAGCGCGGGGTGCAGGTGCAGCACGGTGCGCACATCGTCGTTGCCCTTCTTGTCCTGACCGACGACCTCTTCATCATACGCCTCGCAGAGGAACGCGAGCGCGACGCGGTCGCAGCCGAGGGACGGCTCGATAACGTAGGGGATGAAATGCTCGTTCGTCTCCTGGTCGAAGTAAGTGAGATCCTTGCCGGATGCCTCCTGATGACGGCCGAGGTCGTAATCGGTGCGGTCGGCAATGCCCCAAAGCTCGCCCCAGTCGGTGAACGGGAAGGCGTATTCGATGTCGGTGGTGGCGCGGGAGTAGAACGCAAGCTCTGCCGGCTCATGGTCGCGCAGTCTCAGGTGCTCCTCCTTGATGCCGAGGGAGACAAGCCAGTTCTTGCAGAAGTCCTTCCAGTAGGCAAACCACTCAAGGTCGGTGCCGGGCTTGCAGAAGAACTCGCACTCCATCTGCTCAAACTCGCGGGTGCGGAAGGTGAAGTTGCCGGGAGTGATCTCGTTGCGGAAGGCCTTGCCGACCTGGCAGACGCCGAACGGCAGCTTCTTGCGGGTGGTGCGCTGAATATTTGCAAAGTTGACAAAGATGCCCTGTGCGGTCTCCGGGCGGAGATAGCAGGTGGAGGAGGAGTCCTCAGTGACACCGATAGCGGTTTTGAACATGAGGTTGAATTTGCGGATGGGGGTAAAGTCATGCTTGCCGCAGACGGGGCAGATAATGTCGTCGTGGGAGGCAATGAACTCGTCCATCTCGTCAAAGCTCATGGCATCGACATTGACCTCGCTGTGGAAGTCACCGATCAGCTTGTCCGCGCGGTGGCGGGCCTTGCACGCCTTGCAGTCGAGCAGAGGGTCGGAGAAGCTGGAGACGTGGCCGGTGGTGACCCATGTCTGGGGGTTCATGATGATGGCCGCGTCAAGGCCCACGTTGTAGGGGCTTTCCTGCACGAACTTCTTGAGCCATGCCTTCTTGACGTTGTTTTTGAACTCAACGCCGAGCGGGCCGTAGTCCCAGCTGTTGGCAAGACCGCCGTAAATCTCGCTGCCCGCGTAGACGAAGCCGCGATTTTTGCAGAGGGCTACTACTTTGTCCATTGTTTTTTCGTTCTTAACCATTTTTTACATCCTTTCCCGCGGCTGGCTGCCGCAGAGATTTTTTATTTTTGCCGGAGTACGACCGACAACAGTAAAGTATAACAGCTTTTGGCATTTATAGCAACAATAATCAGGCTTTTCACAAAACATAAATAAAAGCAGTTTACTCACGGTGTCTCCTTTCGACTTTTCACTATGCCTTTTCTATCTGCGGAATTTGACAGCAAAGACATATGAAGCTCTCTTGTCCAAAAAACTTTGTCAGCATTTTTGCTCTTTGTATTCACTGTTTTTCCGGACAACATAAAGGAAGAACACCGGCATAAGCATATATGCGGGCAGCAAATATCTGGATTCATTGGTAATGGTGGATATCATAATGGACACCGTATTGCACAGCGAAGGCAGGAAAACAATTGAATCCTTCAGCTTCAGCCGCGCACTGACGGCGAGGAACGCGATCGTTACCACCTGGAAAAGATAGCTTGAGGGAAACATCAGCGGTGTATTCCACATCATGAGCAGGCTTCCGAAAACGTCTTTGATGCAGACGCTCAAATGCTTCGGCATAAGCTCAAAGTAGAGCTTTACTACCTCCCACTTGTTTGCCCCCAAGTCCAGCACGAACTTGTTGTTGAATATTTCCAGATTGGGGTCATCAAAAGCAAACGGAGGATCATCATGCCCCCAAATAAGCGGATTTTTATAATAACGCGAATAATGGCTCTTCATCCAGTCCACCGAGATAAGCTCATCAATTTTATCGAGCTCCTCATCGGATAGCTCTCCGCTGTCCACCATTGCCGCAATCCCCGAAGCGAACACCTGTATGGAGAATCCGTTTTCATATTCCACCGGCTTCAGGCACTTGTCTGCGTAAATGTTTACAAAGCTGACCGACAGAATTATTGCCGCAAGCATGAGCGACAACTGGCGGAAATATCTGCGCTTAATGAATGACAAAACAAAATATGTCCCCATTACGCAAAATGCAATAACCCCATTCAGTCTGAACAGCCAGCACCATGCCAGGGCAAGCCCCAACACAGCAGAAGAAAACGAACTGATTTTGTATTCTTCGTTATACTTTATTAAAATCAGCGTTATCAGGCATATACACAATGCGGCCGGAGTGTCCTTAAACGGGTAGAAGTATATCAATTCGGCCGACGAATCCGTTATCAGTGAAACCGCAAATACTGCCGCCACACTCCAGAGCGGAAAGCCTTTTGAAAGGAAATAATTTGAAAAGAGAAGATATACCGCTGAGATGCCTACCAGCTGAAAAAGAACTACAATAATAAAATCGTCATATATTGAAAGCAGACCTTTAAGAAAAATCGTATGTCCTATGGAATGTATGCGATTATAGGACAACAGCCCATGTATCTGGTTCCACTGATTTATACTGTCGTAAGATGATATGTACGGGTAAAAGATCATGTACATCTTGAACAGGATAAAGCCGAAGAGCAGCGATATATTATATATA
>CAMEHJ010000077.1 GCA_945917385.1 uncultured bacterium | reverse complement strand
GATATACTCACAAGGAAATCCGGGCAGAAATCGGAGGATTGACTCATGGATTTTGCATTGTTAAAAAGTTTTATTGCCGTTGCCGATGAAAAAAGCTTCTCTACTGCGGCAAGGCACCTGTTTATTTCACAGCAGTCCCTCTCAAAGCAGATAGCGAAGCTTGAGGAGGAGCTGGGCACGCCCCTTTTTGTGCGCACCCGACCCCTTGTACTGACACAGGACGGCAAGCTTTTCTTCCAGACCGCGAAGGAGATACTCGCTCTCAAGCAGCAGTACGAGGACAGCTCCAGCCGCAGTCTCGGCGGGGCGCACTTTATTCACATCGGCGTCGAGCACACCATCGCCCGCGCGGTTCTGCCCCATGTTCTTCCGAAATTTTTGCAGGAGCACCCGGACACCTATGTCAAGCTCAGCGAGGAGTCGCCCTATGTTCTGCAAAAGGCAATATCGCACGACGGGGTCGATCTCGTCATCGGCTCGATAAGCAACACGCCGGAAAACTACTCGACGGTGTCGCTCTGCCGCAAGGACCAGCTTCTTGTCGTGCCGAAGCCCATTATGAAAAACCTCTTCGGCGCGGACTACGACAGGATGAAGGCGGAGTTTGCCGGCATGGCGGATCTGCGGCATTTTGAATCCGCGCCCTTTATACGGATTCCGACCTCCTCCTCCGGCGGGCGCGCGCTTGAGGGCTACCTTAAATATTATGATATAAGCCCGCGCTTTGTCTGTGAGCTTACGAACATTGAAAACGCGTTTCAGCTTGCGAACAGCGGCCTCGGCGTTTTCATCTACGCGAAGCTCTTCTGGGATCTGCTCGACCCTGCGATACAGGAGGACTATCTCAAGAATGTGGACATTTTCCCCCTTCCCTATCTTGCCGACACGGACGACGTGTGCGCCTACTATAACAAAGAAAACGGCCTGCACGGAAAAACTCTTGAGCTGTTTGAGAGCTTTGTCAGCTTTTTCAGCCGGTATAAGGACGGAATGCTCTGGCAGGAATAATAAACGGACGGTGTTATTTTGAGTATAAAACTTATCGCCTTTGACCTTGACGGGACCTTTCTTTACGACGACAAGACGGTGCCCGATGAAAATATGCGCGTGCTGAGGTGCGCTGCCGAGCGAGGAGTCCATATCGTACCCGCGACCGGGCGGGTTCTCTCTGTCCTGCCGGACGAGCTCATGGCGCTGCCTGAGCTGCGCTACATGATAGGCGCGAACGGCGCTCTCGTCTCCGACATTCAGGAAGATAAAGAGATTTACAGCGCTAAAATACCGCTTGAGCGCGCGCTTGAGGTATACGCCTACGCCGACACGCAGGGGCTTTCCTACGACTGCTATCTTGATAATCACGGCTATATGAGCGCGCATATGTACGACACCATTCAGGACATCGTCACCATCCCCGGTATTCTGAACCTGATACGCACCAACCGCACACGGGTGGACAGCCTGACAGACTATCTTCGTGAACGAGGAGATGCGCTTCAGAAGATACAATTTTATACCTCCTCCCCCGAAAAAAAAGCGCGAATCATCTCGGAGCTGCGAGAAAAATTCCCCGACCTATGCACCACCTCCTCCCTGCCGATGAATATCGAGATAAACGGCGGCAGAGCGAGCAAGGGTCAGGCGCTGTGCGCTTTGTGCAAGTACCTTGGCATTGATATCAAGGACACCATCGCCCTCGGCGACGGCAGCAACGACCTCGACATGATCAAGGCTGCCGGTACGGGCGTTGCAATGGCAAACGCCGTGGACGAGCTGAAAGCCGCCGCCGACTTCGTGACCCTCTCCAACATGGAGTGCGGCTTTGCAAGGGCGCTTGAAAAGTTTATGTAATCAAAAAAGCTGAACCGTCTGGTTCAGCTTTTTTGATTGCTGTTTATTATATGCTCTTCCACCATTTTTGCCGCCCGGTCGATGCCGGTGTCGTTCTCCCTTGCGATACGGGCAAGGTCCTCATATTCAAGCTTCTCACGCTTCACCCCGTAGCCCTCGGAGATTTTGGAGCGCACCTCGCCGTAGGGCGTGTCGTACTTCACAAAGCGCCTTTCCAGCACATGACGGCGGCACTCGCTCTCACGCACGCCGAGGGTGCTTGTGTTTTTGAATATTGCGGAGATGACCGCGGCTTTCTTTTCCTCATGGCACAGCGCACAGACCAGCGTGCCGGGTCTGCTTTTCTTCATGCCCGCGGGGAGCGTGAACACCTCCACCGCGCCGGATGCGAACAGCCGCTCGCTTGCAAATGATATCTGCTCGGCGGTCATGTCGTCCACATTGAAGCTCAGCACGGCAATACGCTCCGTCGGCGTCTCCGTCTCGCCTATCATGGCGCGCAGCGCGTTTGCGCGCGGGAAGTCCTTCTTGCCCATGCCGTAGCCGATACGCTCAACTCTGATAACGGGCATATCCCCGAAGCGCCTGACAAAATGCCTGAGCAATGCAGCGCCCGTCGGGGTACACAGCTCGCCCTTTATCTCCCCGCCGCAGCAGGGTATGCCGCGCAGGATATGCGCCGTCGCCGGGGCGGGCACGGGCAGTATTCCGTGGGCGCAGCTCACGGTGCCGGAGCCGACATGTATAACGGACGCTAAGACCTCCTCCGCGCCGAGCCTGTCAATAAGCAGGCACACCGCCGCGATATCCGCGATGGCGTCGAGCGCGCCGACCTCGTGAAAGTGTACCTCCGATACCGGTCTGCCGTGTACATGGCTCTCCGCGTCGGCAATCAGGGTGTAGACCGCCATGATATCGCGCTTTACCTTCTCCTTGGTATTGAGCGCGGAGACGATGCTTTGGATATCCTCCATGTGTCTGCCGTGGTGATGGTGCTCCGCGTGTTCGTCGCCCTCCTCGTGTCCGTCTATTTTGACGGACATATGCGTGCCGACTATGCCGCGCTTTTCACTGCGCTCCGCGACGTAGCGAACGTGCGGTATGCCGAGTGCGTTAAGCTCTTCGAGCGCGGTCTCCTTATCTTCCGTAAGCTCCAAGAGGGCGGCTGTGAGCATATCTCCCGCCGCGCCCATGGAGCAGTCAAGGTAAATTGTTTTCATATATTCTCCCGATATTACACAAAATAGCTCATCCCCGAGTTGAACGCATGGTAGAAATACACGCCGACGGCGAGGTGGCCGAGCAGCATAATAACGCCCACAGCCGCCTTTGCGATGTCGCCGGGCTTGCTCTTATCCGTATTCTGAAGCATCCGGAACAGCAATGCAATTCCTATCGCAAACATTGAGGGGTAGATGGCAAGGCTGCCCCAGTCGAGATTGCCGTCGGTCGCGCGGTAGCCGGTCTCCACGATGAAGGACGCCTCCAGGATGGCTATAAGGTCGCACAAGGCGATAAGGCCGATGTACCGCGCGTTCTTCTCCTTTCTGCCCTGCACGGTAAACGTGTATATCGGCAGGAGAAGTCCGCGGATGAACATCACCGCAAGGGCGGTCAGGCTCATCCCCATGTAGATGCCGAGCGCAAGCTCCGACTTTGTGCCGGCGAAGTCATCGGCAAACAGCACAAGATATGACCAGATGCACGAAAGTCCCGCCGGAACCACCGAGAGGCCGGTGATTATCTCGTTTTTCAGGTATTTTCCCCGGTACTTCACGAAGTCCCAGACGAGCATGGCGGCGAGCATCGGGATGAACGCGAAAGCAAAATTCGGCTTGAAGAGCGTCGCAACCAGAAACAGTGCCGTGAATATAAGCCAGTCCGACAAGGCTATCTTCCCGTGGCGCTTATCGCGGATGCGGAAAAAGAACACGAAGCACAGCGGGACAAATGTGCGGCTGAAAAGCACGGTCATGTTGTGGTAGAGGTTGCCGTTGTGTGCCCCGATGTAAACGCCCATCTGATACCCAGGAATAAGCCACGGCCCGCACAGCAGCGCAAGCTCGCACGCTAAAAAGGCGTACCAGCGGTTAAGCTCCGGCAAAACACAGCACACAAGCGCAAAGAGCGTGAATATCCCGGCGACATGGTTTGCCGCTAAAATGAGGCTCAGCGCGGTCTGGGCAAAATGCTCGTCCCCGATGGCGTACAGCGCGCGGATTATGTACGAGGACAGGCCGTAGTCGTTTCGGCCGAGGGCAAGCTGTATGTGCAAAGGAACGTCGGAATATATCCCGCCGGTGCAGACATTAAAAAATGTTCTCTGCCACTTGTACGCCAGAAGCACGCACAGCATCACGCACAGCGTCTTGACAAACATGAGCCTCCGGCGGTTTCTGATATTGTCCATCATTTTTTATTCCTTTTGAAAAAATCGGTTATTATATTATAATTTATTTCATTATCAAAGACAACATAATTTTCAAGCCGCTGAGATTCAGCGGCTTGAAAGTGGTTTTATTTCTTTATCTCGTCCCAGTCCTCGGCGAACTTATCGGCGTCGATGGGGTCGTCGTCTATGTGTGAGTTTGCCCGGTCAGGGTGCGCGGCGCCGGCTGTCGGTGCGGCAGGTGCTTCTTTTTCGGGAGCGACCTGTTTGGGTCGGTCTGCGGGTGCGGGACGGCTTACGGGTTCGGAGCGTCTGACCGGTGCCCGCTTTTTCCCGTTCTTTCTCAGCACCACGAAGTATGCGCCGATTCCGACAAGGCAGAACATCGCGATAACGAGCACGACCTTCATCAGCGTCCCCGCAAAGTTCGTCTCATGCGACTCATGGCGCACGGGCGTCGGCACGGGGGTCTGTGTCGGCGCGGCGCTCGCGCTCGGAGTGGGAATTGGGGTGGGGGTCGCACTGGGGCTTGGGCTTGGCGAAGTCTCCTTCTCGTTTACGGTGACCTTGAAGGTGCACTTGTTGATGCCCTCGTAAATGACGGTTATCTCCTGCGTTCCCGCCGTCGTCAGTACCTTTGGGGTGCAGGAAAAGCCGCTTGTTATCGTCTGGGTGCGGCCGCCGCTTGCGACATTTATCGAAAGCCCTGTTGTGTCGAGCTTGTCTCCCACGGTGTACTCAAGCTTTGAGGGCAGCGAGGCGACGCTGATCTCCTTCTTGTCGTCCTCCACGCTCACGCTGAAGCTGCAGGTCTTGCCCTCGTATGTCACGGTGACGACCTGTGCGCCTGCTTCTGTGAACTTCTTCGGGCTGTATTCAAGCTCGTCCGCCTCAACATCCTTATATCCGCTGCCTTTATAATAGACGCGAATCACAAGCCCCGTCGCGTCAAAGCTGTCGCCTATTTTGTATATGGTCTTGTCGGGGCGTTCAAGAACTCCGAGGCTCTCGATAAGTCCGCCGATGCCGACCGTTACCTCATAGCTGCAGGTGCAGTTTTCGTAGCTTATCTGAATGCTCTGTCTGCCGGTCTGGGTAAGACTGGTGGGGAACACCCCAAAGCCGCCGCTTATCATCTTGCTTGTGCCGTCGGAATATCTGACAGAGAGGATAAGTCCGGTGGTATCAACGGCCTCTCCGAGATTGTATTCAAGCTTATCCGGCAGGAAGGTGATGCCGATCTCCTCGGCAACCGCGACGCCGTAAACCGTGACGCTGATATTTGCCGAGCGCACCGTCGTGCCGATTTCGGACGCGGAGCCGCTTGTGACCTCGCAGTAGTATTCATGAGTGCCGACAAGCATGGTATTGGGTCTGTATGTATTGCTTGTCGCGCCGTCTATCCTGCCGGTGCTCACGGAGTACCACTGGTATCTGAGGTTTGTCCCGCCGCTGACCTGTACGGAGATGTACGCGGTGTCGCCCAGCTTGCAGCTAATATCCGCGCTCGTGGTGACGGTGGGGGCATCCTCTGTGACCTCTATCGAGCAGTTGACGATATACTGTTCATCGCCCATCACCGGCAGGGTGAACAGCTCATACCCCGGAGAGCTTATCCGCCCCGCGAGATATACCTTTGTGGCATCGCCGCGGTTCTCCAGCTCTATCCGGCAGCCGTCCGGAAGCACCGTCGAGCCAATCTCGGCGTTGCTGTCAATGTCCGTTACATACACTCGGAAATCCTGTCCCGCCCTCACGCTGCCGAGGTAGCAGTTTTCCTCCCTCGCGGCAAAGGCGGCCGGCGCTAGCGAAAGCATCAGCACAAGCGCCAGAAGTATTGATACGGTTCTCTTTTTCATCTTGTCTCCTCATTTTGTGCCGCCGCGCGGCACGGTGATTTATTTTGATTATTGTTATATATGTTAAGCTGTGATAAGATAAAAGCAGGAAAAA
>CAMEHJ010000076.1 GCA_945917385.1 uncultured bacterium | reverse complement strand
AATCGTTGTGCCGCAACGGGTTCGGAGTTTCAAAAACTCACTCCCACTCCACCGTGGCGGGGGGTTTGGAGGTTATGTCGTAGACGATGCGGCTGATGCCGCGCACCTCGTTTACTATGCGCACCGAGATGCGGTCGAGCAGGTCGTAGGGGATGCGCGACCAGTCGGCGGTCATGAAGTCGGAGGTGTTCACCGCGCGAAGGGCAAGCACATTGTCGTAGGTTCTGCCGTCGCCCATAACGCCGACGGAGCGGAGGTCTGTCAGCACGCAGAAATACTGGCTGAGCTTATTACTCCAGCCCGCCTTGGCGATCTCCTCGCGCATGATGAAGTCCGCTTCGCGCAGCGTGTCGGCGCGCTGCTTGGTGATCTCACCGATGATGCGTATGGCAAGGCCGGGGCCGGGGAAGGGCTGGCGCGTGACAAGCTCCTCCGGCAGCTTCAGCGTCCTGCCAAGCTCACGCACCTCGTCCTTAAAGAGAAGCGACAGCGGCTCGATAACGCCCTTGAAGCGCGCAAGCGTCTCGGGCGGGAGCAGGCGGTTGTGGTGGCTCTTGATGACCTCGGCGTCGCCCTCGCCGGACTCGATAACGTCGGGGTAGATGGTGCCCTGCGCGAGAAAGTCCTGATTGGTTATGCCGAAATCGTCCGCCGCGTCGCAAAAGACGTAGCCGAACTCCGCGCCGATGATCTGTCTCTTGCGCTGGGGGTCGGAGACGCCGGCAAGCTTCGTAAGAAAACGCTCCTCCGCGTTTATGCGCACGAAATTCATCGCGCGCTTTGAGAACACCGCCTCTATCTCGTCGCCCTCGTTCTTGCGCATAAGTCCGTGGTCAACGAAAACACAGGTCAGCCGCTCGCCTATCGCCTCGCTCAAGAGCGCCGCGAGCACCGAGGAATCGACGCCGCCGGAAAGGGCGAGCAGAACGCGTCCCCTGTCGCCTATCTGCTCGCGCAAGGCGGCAATGGCCTTTTCGCAGAAGTCGCTCATCGTCCATGTGCCGGAGGCGTGACAGACCGAGTAGAGGAAACGGCGTATCATCTCAAAGCCGTGCTCGGTGTGATTGACCTCCGGGTGAAACTGCACGCCGTAGATGCGCCTTTTCTCGTCGGCAATGGCGGCGTTGGGGCAGTTTGCGCTCTGAGCTGTGACGGAGAAGCCCTCCGGTACCCTTGCCATGTAGTCGCCGTGGCTCATCCATGTGATGCTCTCCTCCGGAAGCCCCGCAAAGATGGGGCAGGAGGGGTCGAAGCGGGTGGAGGTTTTGCCGTACTCGCGGGCATTGTCGCTCTCCGCGGCGGTGACAAGACCGCCGAGCGTGTGCGCGATGAACTGGCAGCCGTAGCAGATGCCGAGGATGGGTATGCCGCACTCGAAGATGGCGGGGTCTGCGAGGGGGGCGCCGGGCTCGTAAACGCTGTTGGGGCCGCCGGTGAAGATAAAGCCGATGGGTTTCATCGAAAGGAGCTTCTCAAGCGGGGTGTTGTACGGCTTGACCTCGCAGTAGACATTGCACTCGCGCACGCGGCGCGCGATGAGCTGGTTGTACTGGCCGCCGAAGTCAAGGACGATTACGGTCTCTCTGTCTGGCATTTTAGCTTTAACCTCCTGCCGCTCAAAAGCGGGCTTTGACCGCCGGACGCAAAAGAAGCGTCCGGCGGTCACTATTTTTTCAAAAATAATACACCTTTATTTTATGCTTGTGAAGATGTTTTTTCGTTTTTACGGATTACTTTATGCTGAACAGCATATCGCCGTAGGAGGGGTAGGGCCATGCGTCGCTGCCGCAGATGGTCTCCATGGAGTCCACGGTGATGCGAAGCTCGTTCATGTCGGGGATTATGACGTCGCGGTAGAAGCAGCTCATCTCGGCGGCGCTGTCGAGTGCCTTGGATTCAAGCAGGTCGCGCTCAAGCTTTGCGCTTGCTGCGTGCGCGGTGGTCATCATGGAGGTGAGCTTGCGCAGGGTGTCCTTCTCATACACGCAGTCGAGACCGGGTGCGGCGGCGGTGCGCTTGATGACGGAGTCGGAAAGCTCTCCGCAGGCGCGGGACACGGCGGGGAGAATGTCCTTGCCGACCATGTCGAGCATGGTGAGCGCCTCGATGCCGACGGTCTTGCAGTAGTTCTCGGAGAGCACCTCGTAGCGGGCGGTAAGCTCAGGCGCGCTGTAAACCTTGTGCTTGGTGTAGAGTGCGACGTTCTTCTCGTCGAGCAGATGTGCCAGCGCGTCGGGAGTGGAACGCAGGTTCAGCAGTCCGCGCTTTGCGGCCTCGTGAACCCAGGACTCATCATAGCCGTCGCCGTTGAAGATGATGCGCTTGTGCTCACGGATGACGCGGCGGATAAGCTCGTGCAGGGCGGTTTCAAAGTCGGAAGCGGCCTCAAGCTCGTCTGCAAACTGCTCAAGCTCCTCCGCGACGATGGTGTTGAGAACGGTGTTGGCGCAGGAAATGCTCTGCGAGGAGCCGGGCATACGGAACTCGAACTTGTTGCCGGTGAAGGCGAAGGGGGAGGTTCTGTTGCGGTCGGTGGAGTCCTTGGGCAGCTTCGGGAGCGTGTGCACGCCGATGCGCAGCAGCTCCTTGTCCTTGGAGCTGTATGCGGTGTCGTTCTCGATGGCGGAGAGCACCTCCGCAAGGTCGGAGCCGATGAACATCGAGACGATCGCGGGGGGCGCCTCGTTTGCGCCGAGACGGTGGTCGTTGCCGGCGGAGGCGACGGAGATGCGCAGGAGGTCCTGATACTCGTCCACGCCCTTGATGACGGCGCAGAGGAAGATGAGGAACTGTGCGTTTTCGTAGGGGGTCTCGCCCGGCTCAAGCAGGTTCATGCCGGTGTCGGTGGAGAGGGACCAGTTGTTGTGCTTGCCGCTGCCGTTTACGCCGGCAAAGGGCTTTTCATGCAGGAGACATGCCATGCCGTGCTTTGCGGCGAGCTTGCGCATGATCTCCATGGTGAGCTGGTTCTGGTCGGCGGCGAGGTTTGTGGTGGTGAACACGGGGGCAAGCTCGTGCTGTGCGGGGGCGACCTCGTTATGCTCGGTCTTTGCGTAGACGCCGAGCTTCCAAAGCTCCTCGTTCAGCTCCTTCATGAAGGCTGCGACTCTCGGCTTGATGGCGCCGAAGTAATGGTCGTCCAGCTCCTGACCCTTGGGCGGGCGCGCGCCGAACAGGGTGCGGCCGGTGTAGATGAGGTCTTTGCGTTTTTCGTACATCGCGCGGTCGATGAGGAAATACTCCTGCTCTGAGCCGACGGTGCTCTTTACGGACTTGACTTCGGTGTTGCCGAAGAGGCGCAGGATGCGCAGCGCCTGTTTATCGACACACTCCATGGAGCGCAGCAGCGCGGTTTTCTGGTCGAGCGCTTCGCCGCCGTAGGAGCAGAAAACGGTCGGGATGCAGAGGATGCCCTCTTTTATAAAGGCGTAGGAGGTGGCGTCCCAGCCGGTGTAGCCTCTCGCCTCAAAGGTGGCGCGCAGACCGCCGGAGGGGAAGGAGGAAGCGTCGGGTTCGCCGCGGATAAGCTCCTTGCCGGAAAACTCCATAATGACCTTGCCGTCGGCGGAGGGGGAGATAAAGCCGTCGTGCTTCTCGGCGGTAACGCCGGTCATAGGCTGGAACCAGTGAGTAAAGTGGGTAGCGCCCTTCTCGATAGCCCAGTCCTTCATGGCGTTGGCAACGACGTTTGCAACATCGCTCTTGAGGGAGCGGCCCTCGCGGATGGTGCGCTGGAGCGATTTATAGGTGTCCTTGGGCAGGCGCTCGCGCATGACGGAATCGTTGAAAACCATTGAGCCAAACATTTCGGTGACAGTGTTCATAAGGGAACCTCCTTCAAATAAAAACAAAAAAAGCCGCAGACCGAGCAGGTCTGCGGCGTCCTTGTCGCTTTATGGGCGAGATTCTATCACCGTGTGCGGTGTTTGTCAAGCGGAAAAATATTTATTTTTCCGAAAACATTTCCGCGCTTGACAAGACGCAGAACATGGGGTAAAATCCACGACATATAATAGGGAGGGTGTTGTTGATTCCAACTGTATAGTGGGAAGCAATGGCAAGCCTCTCTCTCTTTTTTGGAGGAAGAAGCGATGAATTATACCCGCGCGGAGGTGCTTGAGTTCATAGAGACGGAGGATGTGCGCTTTGTGAGGCTCGTGTTCTGCGACGCGTTCGGCAAGCCGAAGAACATCGCCATCATGCCGGACGAGCTGCCCCGCGCCTTCGACAGCGGCATAAGCTTTGACGCCTCCTCCATCCCCGGCTTCCGGGACGAGACGAAGTCGGACCTGCTGCTCTTCCCCATCCCGGCGACGCTGACGAGTCTGCCGTGGCGCTCGTATCAGGGGAAGGTCGCGAGTATGTTCTGCGAGATACGCTACCCCGATGGGCGCGTATATGAAAAGGACAGCCGCGCGATTCTCGCTTCCGCCGTCGCCTTTGCGCGCATGCACGGCATAACCGTGAACTTCGGCGCGGAGTATGAGTTTTATCTCTTCAAGCGCGACGCGCAGGGAGAGCCGACGAAGCTGCCCTTCGACAATGCCCGCTATATGGACGCCGCCCCCGAGGACAAGGGCGAGGATATCCGCCGCGAGATATGCCTGTCTCTGCTCGACATCGGCATCAGACCCGAAAGCGCGCACCACGAGGCGGGCCCCGGCCAGAACGAGATAGATTTCCGTTACAGCGACGCGATGACCGCGGCGGACAACGCCGTGAACTTCATCGGCGTTGTGAAGAGCGCCGCCGACCAGAACGGCCTGTACGCCGACTTCTCCCCAAAGCCGCTTGCCGACCAGCCGGGCAACGGTCTGCACATCAACATGTCCGTCGTCTCGTCGGACGGTGCGGACAAAACAGCCCCGTTCATGGCGGGCGTTCTGGCGCATATTCGGGAGATAAGCGCGTTTCTCAACCCCACCGAGGACTCTTACCGCAGGCTCGGCGAGATGAAGGCGCCGAGGTATATCACCTGGTCGCCGGAAAACCGCTCCCAGCTCATCCGCATCCCGGCGGCGAAGGGCGAGTACAGAAGAATCGAGCTGCGCTCTGCCGACCCAACGGCAAACCCCTACATCGCCTATGCCCTGCTCATCCACGCTGGGCTTGACGGCATAATAAACGATCTCCCGCTCCAGAATTCCACGGACATTAACCTCTACACCGCGGATAAAAGCGTAACGGATAAGCTCGATGTCCTGCCGGGCAGCCTCCCGGAGGCGGTGAGGCTGGCTGAGGAGAGCGAGTTTATCGCAAGGCTTCTGCCGCGCGGCTTCACCGACTGTCTGAAAGGCTGAAGTGCCTATGGAATCGGAAAGACAGAGACGGCGGGTGCTTATCGTCTCCGGCGGAGAGAGCGTTTTTCGGCTGGTCACGGAGCTGCTGCCGGCAGCGGAGTTCATGCCGCCCCAGCGCGCGCAGAGCGCGGCGGAGGCAAAGCGGATGCTGCTGGTGACGCCGCCGGATATTATGATCGTGGACGCGCCCCTGCCGGATGAGTTCGGCATACAGCTATGCCGGGGCGCGGCAGACATGAATATGGGGATACTCCTGCTTGTGAAGGCGGAGCTTGCCGAGCGCACCGCCGCCAAGGTTGAGGACGACGGCATACTGACGCTCCAGAAGCCCAATTCCCGCCAGAACCTGTATAGCGCGATAAAGCTGCTCTCGGCGCTGAGCGCGAGACTGCGGAAGATGGAGAAGAAAAACCGCACACTGCAGGAGAAGATGGCGGACATCCGCGCCGTCAACCGCGCGAAGTGGCTGCTGATAGAGAAGCTCGGCATGAGCGAGAGCGAGGCGCACTACTACATCGAAAAGCGCGCCATGGACGAGCGTGTGCCGCGCCGCGAGCTTGCGGAGAACATCATCCGCAGCTACGACAACTGAACAAAAAACAATGAACAAGGACGTTCATATAGGGAAACGGGAAAAACCGTCTCTCAATATGAGCGTCCTTTTTTGTTAGAAATCAATTTCGTGAAAAACGGAGGAAATAAATATGAAACAGGTCAAGTACATTTTCGTCACCGGCGGCGTCGTTTCCGGACTCGGCAAGGGCATTTCCGCCGCATCCCTCGGCAGACTTCTCAAGGCGCGCGGTCTGAAGGTCGCGGCGCAGAAGTTAGACCCCTACATCAACGTTGACCCGGGCACGATGAGCCCCTATCAGCACGGCGAGGTCTATGTCACCGAGGACGGCGCGGAGACCG
>CAMEHJ010000075.1 GCA_945917385.1 uncultured bacterium | reverse complement strand
AATCCACGCTTTCTGACAGGCTTATCGAAAAGTGCGGCGCCGTCGAGCAGCGCATCATGGAGGACCAGATACTCGACAACATGGACCTTGAGCGCGAGCGCGGCATCACCATCAAGGCGCGCGCCGTGGGTCTTAATTACAAGGCCGCCGACGGGGAGAACTACACTCTGAACCTCATCGACACGCCGGGTCACGTTGACTTCAACTACGAGGTCAGCCGTTCTCTCGCCGCGTGCGAGGGCGCGGTGCTTATCGTGGACGCTTCTCAGGGCGTTGAGGCGCAGACGCTTTCAAACACCTATCTCGCGCTTGACAATAACCTTGAAATACTCCCCGTCGTGAACAAAATCGACCTGCCTGCCGCGGACCCTGCGCGCGTCAAGGAGGAGATCGAGGAGATCATCGGTCTGCCCGCGCAGGACGCGCCGGAGATCAGCGCGAAGGCGGGCATAAACATTGACGCCGTGCTGGAGGACATTGTCAAGAACGTCCCTGCGCCCACGGGCGACCCGAACGCCCCGCTCAAGGCGCTTATTTTCGACAGCCAGTACGACAACTATCGCGGCGTCATCGTCTTTATGCGCATCATGGACGGCACTATACGGCGCGACATGGACGTCCTGCTCATGTCTACGGGGGCGGTTTACAAGGTAGTCGAGGTCGGGCATCTGCGCCCCATCGGGCTTGAGCCCTGCGACGAGCTGTCCGCCGGCGACGTCGGCTACTTCACGGCAAGCATCAAGAACGTTTCCGACACGCAGGTCGGAGACACGGTGACCGGCGCTTCAAATCCCGCATCGGAGCCTCTCCCCGGCTACCGCCCCGCAAGGGCGATGGTCTACTGCGGCATCTACACCGAGGACGGATCGAAGTATCCCGACCTCAGAGACGCGCTCGACAAGCTCAAGCTCAATGACGCATCGCTGTCGTATGAGCCGGAAAGCTCCGTCGCGCTCGGCTTCGGCTTCCGCTGCGGCTTTCTCGGAATGCTGCATATGGAGATCATTCAGGAGCGGCTTGAGCGCGAGTTTGACCTTGACCTTGTCACCACGCTCCCCTCGGTCATCTACAAGGTCGTCAAGACGGACGGCAGCGTTGTGATGGTCGATAACCCCCATAACTACCCGGAGGTGCCCGCCATCGCGGAGGCGTATGAACCCTATGTCAAGGTGACTATCATCACGCCGAACGAGTTTGTGGGCAACATCATGCCGCTGTGTCAGGACAGGCGCGGCGACTATAAGAATATGCAGTACCTCGACACCCGCCTTGTGGAGATGCACTACGAGATGCCGCTCAACGAGATAATCTACGACTTCTTCGACACGCTCAAGGCGCGCACCAAGGGCTACGCCTCGCTCGACTATGAGTTCAGCGAGTACCGGGTGAGCGACCTTGTGAAGGTGGATATGCTCCTTAACGGCGACCAGGTGGACGCGCTCAGCTTCATCGCCCACCGCGAGAAGGCATACGGCAGGGCGAGAAAGCTGTGCGAAAAGCTCAAGGAGAACATCCCGCGCCAGCTTTTCGAGGTGCCCATTCAGGCGGCGATCGGCGGGAAGATTATCGCGCGCGAGACCGTAAAGGCCATGCGCAAGGACGTGCTCGCCAAGTGCTACGGCGGCGACATCACGAGAAAGAAGAAGCTGCTTGAAAAGCAGAAGGAGGGCAAGAAGAAAATGCGCCAGCTCGGTACCGTGCAGATACCGACCGAAGCCTTCCTCGCAGTCCTCAAGCTTGACGAATAATTGCAAAACACAGGCGGCAGATTTTCTGCCGCCTGTGTCAGTTATCCTTATCCGTTTTTCAGTTGGTTGCGACGGCGAGGAAGCCGGCAAAGCTGCCCGGCTCTTCGTACACCGTGACGCTCAGCTTCGTGTCGGAGGCAAGGTAGGTCCAGTAGTTTGCAAATTCCGTAACGTCAAGTGCGCAGTCGATATTATAGGTGCCGTCGCCGTTATCGTAAGCGCCGAGAACGACGAGGTTTTCAAGGCCGTTATTATAGGTGTTTACCCAGATTCGGTCGAGCAGTGCCTGATCCATTCTGCCTTTAAGCTCGCTTCCGTCGGCAACGTACTGGAGCAGGGTGGGGTAATAATAGTCTGCATTGCTTGTACCGAAGAAGCCGTAATAGGCGTTAGTGAAACCGTACAAAAACTCCGTGAGGCGCTCGGTCATCTCCTCGTCACAGGGGGTCTGCCCTTCCCTGACATCGCCGAGGGCGTTGAACGGTATCCTTATCTCATCGGGCACACTGTCAGGCTTTACATAGTTTGCGGGCAGCTTTCTGATGAGCCATGCGTCAGGCAGATTTCTTGTGCCGGCGGCCTGATTGGAGGAGTTATTCACAAGCTGACCGTTATACGCCATGCAGGTCGAATTGCCGCCGTCCATGTTGACCGCGTTCACGCAGTCGAACTTGTCGTACATGATATCCACAACGTCGGGGAAGGTAAGACCTATGCTGTAACCCTGTCTGCCGTCCACGGCGAGCATGACGATCGCGCCGTCAAGCCGCTGACCGATGGCGGTTCTTGCGCCGATACCGCTTTCAAAGCTCTCAGGGGGCATTTTCTCTCCGTCGAGGATGAGCACGGGGCCGAAGGAAACCGCGTCTCTGATGCCGATATTCACGCAGTCCTCATAGCCGTAGTAGCCGACCCAGAGGTTGTTGTTATAGTCTATTCCCGCGATGGAACCGGCCTCCTCGCTGTTATAGCACACGCCGCTGTTGAACGTGATGCCGTAGGGAGGCCAGCCGGAGCCTGCGCCGTCATAGTCGATGAAGCCGCCGGCGTTTATGCCGCCCGCCGCGTCATAGAAGCTCAGCATATCGTCCAGCGTTCTGCCGATGCCGTAATAGGCGTTCGGGTCGTCGAGCGCGGTGCCGACGAAAACGCGGCTTGGATCGAGCGTGATGAGCGCGTAGACCGTCGCGCCCTTGTAATTGAACTTGTAGTTTATGATGCCGTCGCCGTCGTCGTCGGTCAGTATCTCGCCGTTATAGGGTTCGGGGGTGGGTTCCGGCGTGGGTTCGGGAGTCGGCTCCGGCGTCGGTGCCGCGGTGGGGGCAGGGGTCGGTGTGGCCGCGGCCGCCTTTCCCCCGCAGCCCATAAGGCTCACTGTCATGAGGGCGATTAGCAATACTGCAATAAGCTTTTTGCCTGAACGGTATATGTGCATATTCATTTCTGCCTTTCTGTGTCTTTTGTCCGAATCATTTTAATGCACACCTACCGTCCTTGTCAATGCGGCAAATGTTAACAAAGCCCCGGTGGAAACCGAGGCTTTGTTCTTATATTCTGTTTTCGTGCTTACTCCACGGTGACGGTGCCGTCGTCCCCGACGGTGACCTTCATTCCGGTCTTTACGTATTCGAGGAACTCGTCTCCGAGCGTATCGACGACCGGCATAGAAGCCTCCGTCCACACGTCGCCCAGTATCGCGCCGGACGCGGCGAGCGAGTCAATGGGCTTTGAAAACAGCATACACGCGGGCTGCTTTCCCATGGCGCAGGCGGTGTACAAAACCATGCCGCCCGTGGTCGAGCCGATGGTCATGGGCAGGCACAGCGCCTTGCCTATCATGGGCTGCTTATAGATATCGGCGTTATTCTGGTCGCCGCACTTGACCTTCTTGTCTCCGAACATCAGCGCCATCTGATAGCTTGCGAGCGTGTTGAAGCCGCCGCGGCTCACAAGCGCCTCCGCGGTGCAGGTGCCGGGCACAATAACGCGGCCTTTGAACTGCTTCATTTCTTTGCCTCCTTGCTCGTGATGATGTCGAGAATATCGCTTTCGGTATAGTATCTCGCGCTCGTATAGGTGCGAAGCTTATTCGAGCAGGTGATTACCGCCTTTTTCTTGCACAAGGGGTTATTCATATACATGAGCGGGCAGATATAGCTCACCACCACGCCCATGCTCTTGAGCCGGTAGTAGTTGGTACCCTTTTCAAACTCTTTGATAACGGCGGGAGATGCGGTGAACACCGTCGGCACGCTGACCTTGTCAAGCTCATTTGCGTGAAGCTTCTCACTTATCGCTTCCGTCCACTCGTTAAGCTGGGTAATCGTCATGTGCGGGCAGCCGACAAAGCAAAGCTCCGGCTTCGCGTCGGGGTTTTTCCATATGACCGGGTACTCAGACTTTACGCGCTCAAGCTCCGCATCGTCGATGATGTAGACCTTGGCGTTTTCGGCAATGAGCGTCTCGCCAAGCTCCTTCGCTTCGGGCGTGAGACCGTCGATATGGTAGAGTCCCACCGCGCCGTTTGACGCCGTGGCCGCGCCGAAGTCCTTGAGATAGGTGCAGGTCTTTTCGTCAAGCTCGGTGCCAAGCCATTTGTCAAGCCCCTTTACATACGGGACCTCCTCCATGACCTTCATGCCGATGGCGGAGCCTAAAAGCTGTGCCTCCGGCTTATTTTTGCACTTGACCTCAACTACCCAAGTCGCCTTTCTGCCCTCGTCGGTCAAAAGACCGAACTCCGGCACGAAGCCCGCGACGGAGCCCATAAGCTCGATGATTCCGGAGTTGCGGTTGCAGCGCGCGCCGAGCACGGAGTTTGCGTACACGACGGCGGAGGACTCCGCCCAGCTCAGAACGTCGCCCTTCTGCGGCTTATTCCCGACCTGGTCAAGATAGCAGGTGCAGGTGTAGCCGTCGTCATCGACGATGCCGAGCTTGCGAAGCTGCTGCTCATAGCGGTCCTGATGGGTGTACATGATCTTGCTGAACACAAAGTTTTCGAGCGCGGATGCCGGAACGTTTTTGTCAATGGGTCTGGGGTCTGCCGTGAATTTCTGGTCGGAGGTCAGCCCCGCGTCGATAAGCTGGTCGTACAGCTCATAGACCGGCTTGATGGCCTTCAGACCGAAGGAAATTACCGTGTGGCCGCACTTGCTCGTGACGGGCACCATGCGCTCGGCGCCGAAGGCATCTCCGTACATTACGAGAGTTTTCACGACCTTTGCCATGGTCTCGCCCTTCTCGCCGTTGAGAAGCGCCTGCTGCTCCTGTGTGAGAATCAAAAATACCACTCCTTCTTATGAATTTATATGTAAAACTTTTCTGCTCGTTCAGACGGCTGAGAGCCTGATTTTATTTCAAGCTCTCTTTGATAATTTTATCACAGTTCTGTGCATTAATCAAGATAATTTAGTATCGTCGAATAAGCTTTCAGCAGCTCTGCGTCCGAGAAGCGGCGGTTCGCGGGACTGGTGGACGGGAGGCAGACACACGAAATCTCCGACATTTTGTGCAGGCAAAGGCGGTTATATAACTCGCATGCCCTGCGCCCCGTCGTGAACACCGCTTGAATAGGCGCATTGTCCAGAACAGCGGAAAGCTCGTTCGGCACGGCGTCGCGTATGCTCGCGTCGGAGGCGCCCTCTATCTCGCAGCTTTGCAGAACATCCCACAGGGCGATACCGTGCCTGAGCGCAAAGTCTTTCCGCTCCTCCCGCGTCCGGGGCGTCGGCTCGTCAAACAGCCTTGCCATCGTCGGCCAGAAGCGGTTTTGCGGATGCGCGTAATAAAACTGCGCCTCCCTTGACTTAGGCGACGGCATCGTGCCGAGGATAAGTATGCGCGAACTCAAGTCAAATACCGGTTCAAGCGTGTGATAAACCCTCATGTTGATCCTCCCTTTTCCGCTGTCTGCTCCAATAATAGCACTCAGCCCTAACCGCTACAATATTAAAGAAAAAAATTGCTGAAAAAACGTAAAAAACCCTTGCAATTCGGGAATAATTCTGGTATCATATCAGCGCATTTCGCACGGGGACGGACTTTCCCCCATGTGGCTCTGCGTGCAGGGCTTGGTGGAGGGGTTGAAGTTCCCGGAGGAAAATAACAAAATTTTGGAGGAAATCAAATGTCAGTAGTATCCATGAAGCAGCTGCTGGAAGCCGGTGTCCACTTCGGTCACCAGACCCGCCGCTGGAACCCCAAGATGGCCGAGTACATTTACTGCGAGCGCAACGGCATCTACATCATCGACCTGCAGAAGACCGTCAAGAAGCTCGAAGAGGCTTACAGCTTCGTTCGTGACCTCGCCGCAAACGGCCAGTCCGTTCTGTTCGTCGGCACCAAGAAGCAGGCTACCGAGGCCGTCAAGGAAGAGGCTGCCCGCGTCGGCATGTACTATGTCAACGCACGTTGGCTCGGCGGTATGCTCACCAACTTCAAGACCATGCGTACCCGCGTCGACCGTCTTGCCCAGCTCAAGAAGATGCAGGAGGACGGCACCTTCGATATGCTTCCCAAGAAGGAAG
>CAMEHJ010000074.1 GCA_945917385.1 uncultured bacterium | reverse complement strand
GCATCAAAAGCCCCATCTCCTGCGACAACCGCCTGATCCTCACCGCCCCGGAGGCGAGAGTTCATGTTGAGTCCGCCATCGCGGAGACCGTCCGGCGCGAGTACCCCGAAGCGGAGGTGCTTATGGGCACCAGCACCGCCGGTATCGCCCACGCCGCCATCGCCGCGCACCTTTTGAATATGCCGATGGGCTATGTCCGCTCCGGTAAGAAGGACCACGGACGCGGCAACCAGATAGAGGGTAAGCTGCTCCCCGGTCAGAAGGTCGTCGTTATCGAGGACCTTATCTCCACGGGCGGCAGCGTCATCGAGGTCGTGGAGGCGCTGCGCGAAGCGGGTGCCGAGGTGCTCGGCATCGTCAGCATCTTCACCTACGGTATGCAGAAGGGGCTTGACCGCCTTGCGGCGGCAAACGTGAGAAACGTAAGCCTTACCGACCTCGACACCATCGCAGCCATCGCCGTCGAGGAAAACTACATCCGAGCGGAGGATGAGGCGCGCCTGCTCAAGTTCCGCGCAAACCCCTCCGACGAGAGCTGGATAGGCGCATAAATTTTGGCAAAGACCGTCTGCGCGGCGGCCGGGAAAGGAGCATGAAATGAGACATCTGATTGACATCATGGACCTGTCGGTCGAGGAGATCGACAGCCTTATCGCAAAGGCCGAGGACATAGTCGCCCACCCTGAGCAATACCGCGAGAAGTGCCGCTACAAGAAGCTTGCAACGCTGTTTTTCGAGCCTTCCACACGCACAAGGCTCTCGTTCGAGAGTGCGATGATGGAGCTTGGTGGAAATGTGCTCGGCTTCTCGGAGGCGCAGTCAAGCTCCGCTTCCAAGGGCGAGAGCGTGTCGGACACCGTCGCGGTGGTAAGCGGCTACGCCGACATCATTGCCATGCGCCACCCAAAAGAAGGCGCCCCGCTCGTCGCGTCCATGCGCTCGGACGTGCCTATAATCAACGCCGGTGACGGCGGACACTTCCACCCGACGCAGACGCTCACCGACCTCTTTACCATCAAGCGCGAGCTGGGCAGGCTCGATTCGCTCACGATCGGTCTGTGCGGAGACTTGAAGTTCGGGCGCACGGTACACTCGCTTATCGCCGCGATGTCCCGCTACAAGAACATCAAATTCGTGCTCATCTCCCCTACGGAGCTGAAGCTGCCGAGCTACGTCAAGGAGCAGTACCTAAAGCACAACCCCGACGTGAGCTACACCCAGACAAGCGACCTTGAGAGCGTCATGGGCGAGCTTGACATCCTCTACATGACCCGCGTTCAGCGCGAGCGCTTCTTCAACGAGGAGGACTATCTGCGGCTCAAGGACAGCTATGTTCTCACGCCGGAAAAGCTGAAATGTGCCAAGAGCGAAATGCGCGTTCTGCACCCGCTGCCCCGCGTGAACGAGATCTCCACCGCCGTCGATTCCGACGAGCGCGCGGCGTATTTCCGGCAGGCAAAGAACGGCAAGTTCATCCGTATGGCGCTTATCCTTAAACTTCTGGGGGTGGAATAAAATGCGTGTAGATTCGATTAAAAACGGTATCGTTATCGACCATATTATTGCCGGCAAGGCAATGCAGATCTACAATATGCTGGAGCTGGATAAGCTGTCCTGCTCCGTCGCGCTTCTGATGCGCGTGCCGAGCAAGCTCATGGGCACAAAGGATATCATCAAGATAGACGAGGATATCGCGCTCAACTTCGGCGTGCTCGCTTACGTCAGCCCGAACGTCACCGTGAACATCATCCGCGACGGTAAGCTGCTTGAGAAGAAGGAGCTTGAACTGCCCCTCACGCTCACCGACGTGATAAGGTGCAAGAATCCCCGATGCATCACGACCACAGAGCAGGAGATACACCACATCTTCCACCTCACGGACGCGAAGGCAGGCGTTTACCGCTGCGCCTACTGCGACACAAAGTACAGCGGGTGATACTTTCAAAATAAAGAAATAGTAAAAGCTCACCCATGGGTCAAATCCATAGGTGAGCTTTTGTGCCCTCTCAGTCACCTGCGGTGACAGCTCTCCCGGAGGGAGAGCCAAGGAGGGTATCTTGTAATTTTAAAAACTGCTTTTGCGTTATCCCTTACTTTTTGCGTTATACCTTACATTCCAGATACACCAGTTCTTCTTCAATCACACCCTGGTGCAGGGTTCGCGCACTGCCGGCAATGCGAAAGCCGTTTTTCTGATAGAGCCTTTTGGCGGGTTCATTGTGGATATATGTGTCGATTCGAACCGCGCAGCAGAGCGTTTCCGCCGCGAACTCCTTTGCAAATTCAACCATCCTCCGCCCATAGCCGCACCCGGCTTTTCTCGGCGGGACGCACAGGGTATGTACAACCAGTACCTCTTCGTTTTCGCCGGGATAGAGCCATTCTATATGGGAATACTCCTCCGCCTGCTCGTGGTTGAGCACCATGCTGGCGCAGATTTCTCCGTCCTCTTCCAGCACATACATACTGCCCTCAGGCACCTTCTGTTCGGGGACGGCAATCGTCGGATACACCCCAAGTACCCAGTTGGAGTGACTTCCGTGCTGCTGTTCATAGGTAAGAAGTTCCGTATAGGTGTCGGCAATCGCCGGGATATCTGCTTTTACGGCCTTTCGGATCATGGCAGTTCTCCTCCGTGATTTTCTGTTTGCTTTATATCTGCTTATACATTAGCACATGGGCAGGTAAAAAACAAGAACAGCCGTTCCTCGGTGTCAAGAGGGGTATCCCCAGTGCACCTGCAGGCTCCGTAGGGGAGGCGTTTCTGCCTCCCGTGTAAAACGTCCGGGACGGGTGAGCGGGACGGGATACCCGTCCCCTACGGTAAAACAATACCCTGACTGCACAAGACAAAGCCCTCTCAGTCACCTTCGGTGACGGTTCTCCCAAAGGGAGAGCCAAGTCTGTCAACGAATCTCTCCCGCCCTGCCTTCCTCTGACGAGGGAGCCAATAGGAGGGTATTTTTAGGTTTTTGACAAGCGCAACAGCCACGGCAGATGTTCTGCCGTGGCTGTGAAATTATCCCTCGCGGGGATTATCACCCGGTTTTTCGGGTCCTTCACCGGGGCGCATGGGTTTCCCGCCGCCGGAAGGCATTTGGTTTTCGCCGTCGGGCGGCGTCTGGTTTTCACCGGCGGGTGTGCCGTGCTTCCCGCCGTCCGGGCGTATGCCCATTCCGCTTGCCCCGCCCTCGGAGTAAATGAAGCTGTCCATGGTGATTTCGGCGCTGTACGTTCCCGCAGTGACGGTATATGTCTCGCCCTGCCGGACGTCGGCGCTGCTCAGGACAACGGAGGAGTAGTTTTTCCCCGGCACATAGCGCAAAATGACATTGCCCTTGCCGTCAGCCACCGTGACGGTACTGCCCGCTTCCTGCTCGAGCGTGGAGAGAAGCATCACGCCCTGAGCCGCCGTACCGAAATTCTGCGCCATGCCCGCCGGGCCGACCGCAACGAGAGTGCCGCCCGTTATCTCGGCTGACAGCTCGTAATCCAGCGCGGAGTTGCCGCTGTTTGTCGGGCCGTCGATGAATACATCGCCGCCCGAAACCGAGACAGAGCCGTTGGAGTCAAGCCCGTCTCCGTTTGCGTTCACATGGATAGTGCCGCCGGATATGCTTATCAGACTGTCAGCGTCACCTTTGATCGCGCCGTTGCCGCCAAAGCCCCTGTAACCGCCGCTGCCGCTCTGGTCCCTGCCGCCGGCGGCGTTAATTCCGTCGTCAAGCGAAACGACATTGATATCGCCGCCGCTTAAATACACCTCACGGCCCTCTATGCCCTCATAGCTTTTCAGAATATCGAGACTGCCGCCCGAGATACACAGCTTTTCGTCGGCGTGAAGCGCGTCATCCCCGCTTGAGAGCGTCAGTTTACCGCCCGAAACATACAGGTTTTCGGAGGCGTGAAGCGAATCGTCGGCGGAGTCGATGACAAATTCACCGGCATTGACGGCGATGCTCATGTCGGATTTAATACCCTTGGCGCTCGCCTTATCGTCGCTCTCCGCATTTTGCGGACGCGACCATTTGAATTCATCACCGCTTTGGGTGACGGTGCTGCTGCCGCCGCCGCAGTTTAAGTCAAAAGTGCCGCCGTCAAGCTGGACACAGCCGTTTGCGCTTATCGCGTCGCCGTCGGAGAGGATGTCAAAGCTCCCGCCCGTAATGTAGACGAAGCCCGGCTCCGCACCGTCGTTTTCGCAGTGAACGCCGTCCTTGCCGGAGTCGAGGGCGAAGCTCCCTCCGCATATTCTGACGCTGTCGTTCGCTTCAAGCGCGTGCCCCTCCGCCGTAACGGTATATGTACCGCCGGTGAAAACGAGATCATCCTTCGAGCAGACGCCGTTGCCCGCGGGGGACTTTATCCTCAGAGAGCCTTCGCCGTTGAAGCTCAGATCGTCCTTCGAGAAGATTACCGCGTCCACATTGTTCTCGTCAAGGCTCTCAAAGCTGCCGCCGTTTGAGAGTATATTTTCGGTGCCGGCGCTCAGCGTTATAAACACCTTGTCGGCCTGCTTTACATATATCGCGGCGAAGTCCGCGCTGTATATCTCGACGCCGCCGAGCACAAGCTGAATCTTCGCGTCGTTCGGCGCATCAATAATGACGCTGCCGTTTGCAAGCTTGCCAGAGAGAACATATGTGCCCTCGTTTTTTATCGTGAGCGTCTGGCCGTCGATGGAGACGCGCTCAGGCTCGGAGCAGTTTATATCGTCTCCGAAGCTCACCGTCACGCCGCCGTCATAGTCCGTGCGCGAGTCGCGGTCGCTGAACATATCTCCCGCCTCAAGCAGACTTACCTTGCCCGCAGGAATATCCTCGCTTTTCTGCACAGCGGCGGCGACCGGCTCCGCCGACGCCGAGGACACGCCGGAGCACGCCGACAGCGGCAGTATAAGCGCCATTACTGCTGCGGCAAGTTTGGATTTATTCATTGATTTACCTCGTTTTTATTGCCTTGCTTCAACCGAAGAAGCCCCACGGGAAGCCGAAGAAGCCCCCGCCGTAGTTGGGGCTGGTCTGCTGCTGAGACTGCTGATTGGATGTCGCCTCAAGCGCGGACTTGCTCTGCTCGCCGACCGTCAGCGTCAGTTCAAGCGTCTCGCCCTGGCGGTAGACGGAGAGCGTCAGCTCGTCTCCGGGGGCGCAGTTGCCGACGATCTCCACAAGCTCGCCGCTGGAGGATATCTCCGTGCCGTTGACGGCCGTTATGATATCGTTCACCTGAAGGCCGGCTTTCTCTGCGGGGCTGCCCTCCGCAATCTGCTGTACCGACGCGCCGCCGGGCAGGCCGTAGCCGGTCGCCTCATTGCTGACGGTGCTGACGGACACGCCGATATAGGGCTTGACAATATAGCCGTTGGTGATGATGCTGTCAACTATATCGCGGATGTCGTCCACGGGAATCGCAAAGCCGATATTGTCTATGGACGCGCCGGAGCTGGAGCTGGAGTATTTCGCGTTCGTTATGCCGACGACCTCGCCGTACATATTGAAGAGCGCACCGCCGGAGTTGCCGGAGTTAATGGCGCAGTCGGTCTGGATAAGCTCCATCGTCACATTGCCGGAGAGCGTTACCTGTCTGTTGAGCGCGCTGACAACGCCGCGCGTCAGAGAGAAGGTCAGCTCACCGAGGGGGTTGCCGATGGCGATAACGTCGTCGCCTACGTTGAGAGTCTCGGACCTGCCGAGCACCACGGGGACAAGCTCCTTCGCGTCGATCTTCAAAACGGCGATATCCATGCTCTGATCGTAGCCGATGATCTCGGCGTCGTACTCGGTGCCGTCATAGGCCGTGACGGTGACGGAGTTTGAGGACTCAATAACATGGAAGTTCGTGAGGATATAGCCGTCGGACGAGATGATGAAGCCCGAGCCGGATGCGGCCGAGGTCGTCTGATAGCCCCAGAAGTTCGTCGAGGTGATGGACGTTCTGATGCCGACGGTGGAGTTTACGTTCTGCGCGTAGACCTCCGCCGGGGTCATAAGCTCGGAGGTGTCCACTCTGGTGATGTCAATGGGCTGAGTTTCGCGCACGCCCTCGTACACCATGGTGGGCGATGCCTGCCTGCTCTTTGCGGCGGCCGACGCGCCCAGATAGCCGCCGCCGAAGCCCGCAGCCATGCCGAGGATGGTGCAGCAAAGCACAAGCGCGATTACCTTTGCGCGTCTGCGGGGAGGCTTTTCGCTTTTGTTCTGCGAAGCCGCATAATGATATGTTACGTCGTTGTTTGTCTCGGAGCGTTCTGCGCCGGATGCGGTGTAGCTGCCGTCAGGCTCGCG
>CAMEHJ010000073.1 GCA_945917385.1 uncultured bacterium | reverse complement strand
ATATCAGGTCATTCAGCTCCTGCGCCTTGTCGTATGTAATGTTTGTCACCATGACCTTTGCCGTGGCAAAGGTGGTAAACTCTCTGTCCATGAGGTCGATGCCGCGGCGCGTCTCCGTCTCGTCGGGCAGATAACGGGTGATGTCATCACAGACCGACACCCAGTTTCTGGAGACGGCACAGAATAATGCCGCCGCTATAAAAATAAAGAACAGTATACCGCGCTTATCCACGATAAGCGTGGCGACGCGTTCCATAAAACTCGTTCGTTCGTTTTTCATAGTAAGCCTCTGCAAACCGGCGTCGACAGAACGCCATTAAATCATTAATCTTATTATATTTCTTTTTATTAAGAAAAGCATTAATTATTTTCTTAATAATGTATAAAAAATCCGATCGGATACTGTCTAAAAGCATGAAGGGACGGCCGGCAAAAAGGCAGCGGAGCGTGCGTGTGTGGAGCCGGCGTCACTCCTGCACGTTAAATCGTCAAATTGACCGAAAAAATATGGCATACCGCAAGGAATATGTATATATCTAAGATTGACAAATACTTAACTAAAGACTATAATTAGCAAAACCGTTATTATGTGTATAACTGTAAGAAATGCACAAAAAGCGATTTGTATTTTATGAATAATTGGCGGTAAAGACCGTGTGTAGCAAATTTGTCAAATTAAAATAGGGATAAAAACTTGAAACATTGCCCTGCGTGCGGTATCATAAGATACGCTGATTATTTAGTAAAAAAAGAATATAGAATGTTGATAGGGGGTGTGCCAATGTCATTTGAAGCAATTACAAGCATCACCGATGCTGAAGCCGAGGCAAAGTATATGATTTCCGGTGCCGAGGCGAAGGCCAGGCAGATGATCGAGGATGCTCATTCAGCCGGAAAGCTTGCCGTTGAGGCGGCCTGCAGGAAGGCGGAGGATGAGCTTGCCGAGCTTAATCGTCAGGCCGGAGAAAAGGCGAGGGCCGGCGCCGCGCAGTTCTCCAAGGATACGGAGAGCAAGCGTGAGGCGATGCGTGCCGTCGCGGAATGCAAGCTGCCGGAAGCTGCGAGTCTTGTAGTGGAAAGGATAGTGAATAGCTGAGATGGCCATTTTAAAAATGAAAAAGCTCCGTCTTGTGGCTGTCCGCTCCACGAAGGACGCACTTTTGAAGGAGTTGATCCGGCATGGCTGCGTTGAGTTTTCGGAGCTTGAGAGCGTCCTTGCGGACGCGGGACTTGAAGGCACGCTAAGGCGCGAGAGCGGCGATGTGGCGTCTCTCAAGTCAAAGCACTCCACCCTCACTCACGCCATAGCCCTGCTTGACAGCTACGCCCCCAAGAAGGGAAAATTCCTCTCCGCAAAGCCGGAGCTGGATGAGGCCGAGCTTCTCAACGACACGGGGCTGAGCGCTGCGCTGAAGCTTGCGGAGGCAATCGAGGGCAATGACGCGCGCATCAAGCGCATCAGCGCCGAGGAGAGCCGCCAGCGCAGCATCATCGAGTCGCTGAAGCCCTGGCTGCCGCTGGAGATGCCGCTGAGTATGGACGGAACCGAGAGATGCTCGGTGCTGCTCGGCACTCTGCCCTTTAAGACGGACGCTGCCGCCGTGAACGCGGCTTTGCAGGAGATCGACGAGGAGAGCGAGCTTTTCCAGGTAAACGAGGACAAGTCCCTGCGCTATGTCGTGGCGGTCTGTATGCGCGAGCGCGCCGCCGAAATGCAGGACTGCCTGCGCAAATTCGGCTTTACGCCCTCGTCGCTCGGCGCGATGAACGGCTCCGCTTCCGAGTGTATGCTTGAGGCGAACAAGCTTCTCAAGGAGCTTGCCGACGACAAGAAGGCCTGCACCGAGCGCATCGTGGAGGAAGCGCCGAGGCGCGACGAGCTGAAGCTCTCCGCCGACAGGGTGGCTGTCAAGATCGCCCTTGCCGAGGCCGAGGACAGGCTCTACGGCACGGAGACAACGGTAATTATGGAGGGCTGGATCCCCGAAGAGCGCGAGAAGGAGCTTGCCGAGGTGTTCGAAAGCTTCGGCTGCGCGTGGGAAACCGTTGTCCCGACGGAGGACGAGTACCCCGACGTCCCCGTCAAACTCAAAAACAACAAAATAACCAACGCCTTGAATATGGTCACGGAGATGTACAGCCTTCCGGCCTACGGCAGCCTTGACCCGAACCCGCTTATGGCGCCGTTCTTCATTCTGTTCTACGGCCTTATGATGGCGGACATGGGCTACGGCCTCTTGATGATACTTGCGGCGGTGGTCGCAATGAAGCGCATCAGACCCAGAGAGGGCGCGCTGTCGTTCTGCCAGCTTCTGCTGTACGGCGGCATTTCCACCTTCATTATGGGCGCGCTGACAGGCGGCTTCTTCGGAAACGCGCTCGAGCAGATAGGCAAGATCCTCGGCAAGCCTGAGGGATGGGGCGTTCTCCCCTCGCTCTTTAACCCCATGACCGACAGTATGCTCGTGCTTGTCGGCGCGATGGTGCTGGGTCTTATCCACCTGAACACCGGTATGGTGATAAGCTTTGTGAAAAAGACAAAGCGCGGCCAGCTTGCCGACGCCATATGGGAAGAAGGCTCGATGTGGGTCATACTGATCGGCGCGATACTCTTTGCGCTGAAGATAGGCAATGTGGCGGGAGTGCCGGTCGTTCTGGTCATCGGACTTCTGATGATGTTCTACGGCGGTTCGAGAAGCGCCAAGGGTCTCGGCAAGGTGCTGAGCATCTTTACTACGCTCTACAACAACGCCACCGGCTGGTTCGGTGATATCCTGTCGTATTCGCGTATCATGGCGCTCATGCTCGCGGGCAGCGTTATCGCCACGGTTTTCAACACCATCGGCGCCATTGCCAATAACCTCATATTCTTCTTTGTAATCTTTATTATCGGTCACGCGCTGAACTTCGCGCTGAACCTGCTCGGCTGCTACGTCCACGACCTGCGTCTGCAGTGCCTGGAGTATTTCGGCAAGTTCTACGAGGACGGCGGCAGACCCTTCAACCCGCTCAGAATCAAAACCAAATTCTACGATGTAGCAGAATAAAAATTTAGGAGGAAAAACAAATGGAATTCTTGTTTGCACATTCTGGTCTTGCAATCGGCCTGCTCGGCGCAGGTCTTGCGGCATGCCTTGCAGGCGCAGGCTCCGGTGTCGGTACCGGTATCGCAGGTCAGGCGGGCGTCGGCCTCGTCTCCGAGGACCCCGGCAAGTTCGGTAAGGTCATGATCCTTCAGGTTATCCCCGGCACTCAGGGTCTGTACGGTCTGGTCGTCTTCTTCGTCGCCATCATGAACATGGGCCTGCTCGACGGCACTGCCATGAACCTCAGCTTCGTTGACGGCTGCCGCTATTTCGCAGCGTGCCTGCCCATCGGCATCGGCGGTCTTGTCACCGCGGTCGCACAGGGCAAGGTCGCAGCCGGCTCCGTCACCCTGCTTGCAAAGAACCCCGACCACTGGGCAAAGGGCATGATCCTCTGCATCACCGTCGAGTTCTACGCCATTTTGTCTCTGCTTGCATCCATGATGATGCTGCTGTTCATCTGAGCGGTTACATACACACTCGGAAAAAATAAGACAAAAGGCAGGAGGAACTATGAAAGGCACTGAAAAAATTATCGCGCATATCAAGGGCGACGCCCAGGCACAGGTTGACGCGATCCTCGCTCAGGCAGAGCGGCAGTGCGCAGCTATCCGTGAGGATTACGACGCCAAGGCCAGAGAAGCCTACGGCGAGAAGATCCGCAAGGGCGTCAAGGATTGCCAGGATAAGCTGGACAGCGTTGACCGTATCGGCCAGATGGAGATGAGGAAGGCCGTGCTTGCGCTCAAGCAGGAGATGGTCTCCAAAAGCTTTGACATGGCCTGCGATATGATCGTAAACCTCCCGGCCGAGCAGTATGTCAAGCTGCTTGCAAAGCTGGCCGCGAATGCGTCCGTCACCGGAGATGAGGAAATCGTCCTCAACGCGAAGGACAAGGCAGCCGTCGGCGACGCCGTTGTCAAGGCGGCGAACGCGGCACTGAACGGCGGAAAGCTCGCACTCAGCGGCGAAACCGGCGACTTCAAGGGCGGCCTTATCCTGCGCCGCGGCGCAATAGAGGCCAACTGCACGATAGAGCTTCTGGTGGAGCTTTGCCGCGGCGATATGTCCGCGGAGCTTGCCGGCGTGCTCTTCGCATGACGGCCGGGCCGTCAATCCCCGACACAGGGAGGGAAAAAATTGTCAACTAAAAACGAAGCATATCTCTGCTTGTCCGCCATGGTGGCGGCCAGAGCGCCGAAGCTTCTCACCAACGAGAAGGCCGAGCGTATGCTGGACGCGCCCACCTTTGAGGATGCGGCAAAGCTCCTCACGGACTGCGGTTATCCCGATATGTCACAGATGAATGCCTCGGATGTGGAAGCGTGCCTTGCACAGCACCGCGACGCCATATTCGCGGAGCTTGGCAGGTACTCCCCGGACAGCAGGCTGGTGGATGTCTTTAAGCTCAAGTACGACTACCATAACGCCAAGGTCATTATCAAGGCCGAGGCCATGGGTACGGACGCAGAGCATCTTCTGTCCGACTCCGGCCGCATCAAGGGGAGCAAGCTCATGGAGCTTTATAACGAGGAAAAGCGTCTCGAAATGCCCGAAAAGCTTGCCGACGCGATGGCGGAGGCGAAAAGCCTGCTTGCCCGCACCGGCAACCCCCAGCTTGCCGACTTCGTGCTGGATAAGGCGTATTTCGACGAGCTGAAAGCCGACGCCGAAGCGCTCGACAGCCCGTTTCTCAAGGGCTACGCGGACGTGCTCATAGACGCGGCGAACCTCAAGAGCACCGTGCGCACCCTGCGCATGGGCAAGGGTCAGGACTTTCTGCGCGAGGTGCTGATCCCCGGCGGCAATGTCGGTATCGAGAGGCTCGCGAACGTCACCGATAAGGACTCTCTTTCCGCGCTCTACGCACATTCCGCTTTGGAAAAGGCGGGCGCGCTCGGCGGCGAGGCGCTCTCCGGCGGCAGCATGACCGTCTTCGAGCTTGCCTGCGATAACGCCGTCAGCGGCTATCTGAAGGGCGCGAAGCTTGTCTGCTACGGCTGCGAGCCGATCCTTGCCTACATGGCAAACGTGGAGAGCGAGATTACCGCCATCAGAATGATTCTCACGGGCAGACTTGCCGGCATCGCGCCGCAGGTCATCCGGGAAAGGCTGCGTGATCTGAATGCTTAAAATTGCGGTTATCGGCGGCAGAGACACCGTCATGGGCTTCAAGGCCCTCGGTCTGGAGACCTTCCCGGCATCCGACTCTCAGAGCGCGCTCAAGGCGCTCAGGAAGCTCACCAAAGACTCAAACGACTACGCGATCATCTATATCGAGGAAACGCTCGCAGTCAATATTCAAGGCGAGATAGACAAATTCAAGGACAGCCCGACCCCCGCGATCATTCTGATTCCGGGCAGGGAAGGCTCGATAGGCATCGGACAGTCGGCGCTGAAGGCCGCTGTCGAGCGCGCTGTCGGCACCAACATACTGGGCGACTGAGCCCACCTCTAATTTTGTTCTCGGAGGAAGAGAGTGACGCCGATCGGCGTGTGCGCTTCTTCCGATGAAAGGAAGGTATTAAATGAGCGGAACCATTACCAAAGTTTCCGGACCGCTTGTCGTGGCTGAGGGTCTGGCGGATGCCAACGTCTCCGACGTTGTCAGAGTCGGCGCTCAGAGACTGATAGGCGAAATCCTTAACATGACCGGCGACAGGGCTTCCATTCAGGTTTATGAAGAGACCTCCGGCCTTGGCCCCGGCGCCGCCGTTGAGACTACCGGTATGCCCATGTCCGTTGAGCTCGGACCCGGTATGCTCGACAACATCTACGACGGCATCCAGCGTCCCCTGCCCGAAATGCGCGCCCTGACCGGCGACAGCATCACCCGCGGCACCGACGTGCCCGCGCTCAACCGTGAGAAGAAGTGGGACTTCGTCCCCGTCGCCAAGGTCGGAGACAAGGTCTCGGCGGGCGATGTTCTCGGTACCGTGCAGGAGACCAGCGCGATTCTCCACAAGATCATGGTGCCCCACCGCGTCGCGGGCGAGGTCGTCAGCATCGAGAGCGGCGAGCACACCGTCGATGAGGTCATCGCCGTCGTTAAAGACGACAAGGGAGCCGAGCACAAGCTCACGATGATCCAGCGCTGGCCCGTCCGTATCGCAAGACCCTATAAGAGAAAGTTCGTCCCCAGCCGTCCGATGAACTCCGGACAGCGTATCATAGACACCATGTTCCTCATCGCCAAGGGCGGC
>CAMEHJ010000072.1 GCA_945917385.1 uncultured bacterium | reverse complement strand
TTGACTTGCCGCAGCCGGACGGGCCGACCAGAACGATAAACTCCTTGTCCGCGATTTCAAGATTGAAATCCTGAACCGCGACGACGCCCTTGTCGGTGATCTGGAGGTGGTTTTTCTTCTCTTCCGTCTCGCCCTTCTTCTTTTTCTTACCCTCTCCGCTTACGAACGGGTAAATCTTCTTGACGTTTTTCAGGGATACAGTTGCCATTTTTCCAAGCTCCGTGTACATGGCCTCCGCCTGATGCACACTCGCGGCCGCATTTGCGCACCGCCTTACGACAGGTCTCCACTCTGCCGCACCCCGAGCCTGCGGGGACTGTTTTTTCCTCCTTGTAAAGCTGTGCCCCGCTTCGTTTGGTGGAGAGCCGGACACGCAGTCAGTATATGGGCACAAAAACCCGTATACATTATATACTACAAAGTATATTGCGGCAAGCACAGAATAATGTTTGTAAGTTTTGCAGTAAATCCGCTGTGTTAACTTATTAAAAAATACTAAGTATCAGGGGAGCTTACGGACTTATCCGTATCACCGGACGGATGCCGACGGCGCCTCGCTGACGCTCAGCATAAAGACCGCGCACAGTGCGGCAGCGGAGATTTTTTCATTTTCGTTCCCCTTATATTTCTTTTCGCGGAAAAATTATATCACCGCCGGCAGGTCGTGTCCGGATTTTTGCGGTAATAGCGCCCATACGTGTAAAATATAATGTGTCGTACTATAAACACGGAGGGATGAGGATGAGAATTTTGCGGCAGGGCAGCACCGGCCCCGCGGTACAGCAGCTTCAGCTTGCGCTGAACCGCGCGGGCTTCGGCCCACTCGATAAGGACGGCATATTCGGCAATGCGACACGGGACGCGCTCATCCGCTTTCAGGAGAGCCGCGGTCTTGTGCCGGACGGCGTCGCGGGCACGCTCACGCACCAGCGGCTTTTGCCGTGGTATGTGGGCTATGTCGTACATCGTATATCTCCGGGAGACACCTTCGGCAAGCTGGCGTCGGAGTTCGGCGTCGGAATCGAGGCGATAAGAACCGCAAACCCCGGCGTTGACGAGCTGAATCTGCGCCACGGCGCGCCGCTCGTGATCCCCCTGCCCTTTGACGTGGTGCCGACGGACATCGCGTGGAGCAGCGCGCTCGTCGAATACTGCGTGAGGGGACTGTCCGCGCGCTATCCCTTTCTTCGCACGGAGGAAATCGGCAGAAGCGTCATGGGGCGCAGCATCTGGAGCATGACGCGCGGGCACGGCGCGAACCGCGTCATGTATAACGCCTCTCACCACGCGAATGAATGGATAACGACGCCGCTGCTTTTCAAATTCACGGAGGAGCTTTCGGCGGCAAGCGCATCAGGCGGCACGATATTCGGCATCAGTGCCGCGAACATCCTCGCCTACGCGAGCATCCGCGTCGTCCCCGCAGTGAATCCGGACGGCATTGACCTTGTGACGGGTGAGCTGACGCGCGGGAGCTTCTACGACAGGGCGCTTGATATCGCGGCGCAGTATGCGCAGTTTTCGTTCCCCTCAGGCTGGAAGGCGAATATAAGCGGGGTGGATCTGAATTTGCAGTATCCCGCCGGGTGGGAGCAGGCGAGGGAGATAAAATACGCGCAGGGGATAGTGTCCCCCGCGCCTGCGGACTTCGTCGGGGAGGCGGTGCTCTCTGCGCCCGAAAGCAGAGCCATGTACGACGACACGAAGAAATTCGACCCCGCGCTGGTGCTTGCCTATCACACGCAGGGCGAGGTCATTTACTGGCGCTTTCTCGACTATATGCCCGTCGGCAGCACCGATATCGCGCGCGTATTTTCCTCCGTCTCCGGGTACAGCGCGGAGGAAACGCCCTATGCCTCCGGCTTTGCCGGGTACAAGGACTGGTTTATTCAGGACTTTAACCGCCCCGGCTATACGATAGAGGCCGGGCTTGGAGTGAACCCGCTGCCGATAGAGCAGTTTGACGGCATCTACCGTCAGAACCTCGGGATACTCACCCTCGGTGCGGTTCTGACGTAGGAAAAGCAGGTCACCCGACCTGCTTTTCCTACATTATAATCAATAAATTTTTATACCCTCGCCGTCGAGGAGCTTTTCCTCCAGCGATTCGGGGCAGTCGCTGCCTTTTTTCTGTCCGGCGAGGAAGTCCGAGGCGCGCGCTGCCATACTGTGCAGAAATTCCGTCGTCTCAAGCGGGGTTTCGAGCATCGGGTAGTAAGCCTTCTCGGCGTATTTATTGCGAAGCTTCAGCGCCGCGCTGAGGTTTTTCGGCACCTCGTATCCGGAGCAGAAGATTTTCGCGGCGGCGAGCGCCCCCTCCGCGCTGTCGGGGCATTCCTTCAGCTTTTCCGCAACGAAGGAATAGCCGTTTTCAAGCTCGTACTTTATGAAGCGGAGCTGAGCGTAGAGCGATTCCCTGTCAAGCCCCTCGCGCAGACAGAACCGCGAAAACGACTCAAGCCGCGAGCCGGTCCACTGGCAAAGCCCGAACGCCTTTCCGCTGTCGCCGAGCGCCTTGGGGTTGAAGGCGGACTCATCCATGATGTTCGCGAGCACACCCGCCGTCGCCGCGTTATTGAAGCCCAGCTCGTTTCGCAGAAAGTCCGCGGAAATAAGCTCCGCCTGTATCTGCGACACCGGCAGCTCCGCGCCGGCGTATCTTGAGACCTTGTCGTAATACTTCTCCGAGGCAAGGCTGCTTCGCGCCTGCGTCTCGGTATAGAGCTGCTTCGGGGTCTCGTAGTATTTGCAGAAGGTCACGGCGGCATTTATCGCGCCGGCAGCGCTGTCCCGGCAGCCCTCAAGGGAGGCAAGGGTATCGGGATAAAAGTCCCTCAGCTCGTCCCTGAGAAACGCAAGCTGCGCCGACATCGTGGTCACGTCCAGCGAGCGCATCTCACAGTAGGCAAGCAGCCTGTCCCGCCGCCGGTCGCGCCACTGGCACAGGCCGAAGGACTCACCCTCGTCGCCCACGGTGGCGGGGTCAAAGTTTGATTCCCTTGAGATGTTGGCGAGGATGCCGGCAATCGCGGCGCTGTTTAATTTCAGCTCGCTGCGCAGAAACTCCGCCGCCACCTTCTCCGCAGGCTCAAGCTCGGTTGATGCCGCAGAAGGGCGACTCAGCGGTTCGGACGAAGCGGAGCTGCCCGATGCCTCTGCCATGCCGGGGACGTAGGTTATCACCGACCTGCCGGGGCTGCGGCCGTCCGGCGAGATGCCCTCGCCGCCGATGGCTCTCGCGCAGGGCAGGGGCAGAGCGCACAGCAAAAGCACGGCGCAGAGCGCCGATATCAGGTTCTTTGCAGCCATGTGCCGTTTCATTGCGTCCCTCCCTCCGGTATTGTTCTTTTCATTATAGCCCGACGCGGAAATTCTTTCAATCGAATTTAAGCATTATTAATACTTTGGGAATATTTCCGGCGGCGGAGAGATTCAATATTCTTGCATTTCTCCGCGCGATAATCTATAATAATTCCGATATATACGCAAAACATCACCCCCCTATCACAACACAGAAAGCAGGTGCGGCATGGACGGCTCTTCCCAGTATGTAATAGAGATGCTTCATATTACGAAAGAGTTCCCCGGCATCAAGGCAAACGACGACATTACGCTTCAGCTCAGGCGCGGAGAAATCCACGCGCTGCTCGGTGAAAACGGCGCGGGCAAGTCCACACTGATGAGCGTTCTGTTCGGGCTTTACCAGCCGGAGGAAGGTCAGATTCTTAAAAACGGCGAGGTTGTAAAGATAAACAACCCCAACGACGCCACGGCGCTGAACATCGGCATGGTGCACCAGCACTTCAAGCTTGTCGATGTGTTCACCGTGCTCGACAACATCATCCTCGGCGCGGAGACAACGAAGATGGGCTTTCTCAGCAAGAAGGAGGCCCGCAAAAAGGTTCAGGCGCTGTCCGAGAAATACGGCTTGCAGGTCGATCTTGACGCAAAGGTCGAGGATATCACCGTCGGTATGCAGCAGAGGACCGAAATTCTCAAGATGCTCTACCGCGACAACGAGATCCTTATTTTTGACGAGCCGACCGCGGTTCTGACCCCGCAGGAGATTGAGGAGCTTATGGCCACGATGAAGGCCTTCGCCGCCGAGGGCAAGAGCATACTCTTTATCTCCCACAAGCTCAACGAGATCATGGACGTTGCCGACAGGGTTACGGTTCTCAGAAAGGGCAAGTACGTCGGCACCGTCAACACCTGCGACACCAACAAGCAGGAGCTGAGCAACATGATGGTCGGCCGCCCGGTTCAGCTTGAGGTCGTCAAAACACCGGCAAAGCCCACGGACGAGGTTTTGAAGCTTGAACACTTCTCCGTCCCCTCCCGTCTGCACAAGAGAAACGCCGTCAACGACGTGAGCTTCTCGGTGCGCGCGGGCGAGATCGTCTGCATCGCAGGTATCGACGGCAACGGCCAGACGGAGCTTGTCCACGGCCTTACCGGACTTGAAAAGTCAAGCGGCAAGGTGACGCTCTGCTCGCAGGATATCTCTCGCGCAAGCATCTCCGCGCGAAGCTTCGGCATGAGCCACATCCCAGAGGACAGGCATAAGCACGGTCTGGTGCTCGACTTCTCGCTTGAGCAGAACATGGTGCTCCAGTCCTTCCGAGAGCCGCGCTTCCAGTCCGGCGGCTTCATCAAAAAGACAGCAGTGCGCGAGTACGCACAGACGCTTATCGACCGCTTCGACGTCCGCTCCGGTCAGGGCCCGGTGACGACGGCGCGCAGTATGTCCGGCGGCAACCAGCAGAAGGCCATCATCGCGCGCGAGCTTGACAGAGACAAGCCCCTTATCATCGCCGTTCAGCCCACTCGCGGTCTGGACGTCGGTGCGATAGAATACATACACGGCCAGCTTGTCGCACAGCGCGACGCCGGCAAGGCGATACTTCTCGTCTCGCTTGAGCTGGACGAGGTCATGAGCCTGTCCGACAGGATACTCGTCATGTACGAGGGCGAGATCGTGGGCGAATTTGACCCGAAGAAAATCTCCGTGCAGGAGCTTGGCCTATACATGGCCGGCGCAAAGCGCGCAGGAAAGGAGACGACGAGAGTATGAACAGCAGACTTTCCGCTTTTATGCAGCAGGACACCACGAAAAAGGTCGTCGCCTCGCTGCTGAGTATTCTCGCGGGACTTGTGTTCGGCGGGATCGTGGTTCTCATCGTCGGACTGACTTCAAGCTCTATCTCCGTTTCCGGCGCGTGGGACGGTATCCGCCTCATCTTCGCCGGTATTCTCAGCACCGGGCGCAACGCCGCAGGTCAGCTCACCTGGGGCTTTAACTCGGCAAACATCGGCAATATGCTCTTCCGCGCGACGCCCCTCATCATGACGGGTCTCTCCGTTGCGCTGGCAAACAAGGCGGGCCTCTTCAACATCGGCGCGCCGGGGCAGTACCTCATGGGCACCATGGCGACGCTCGCCATCGCGCTCGGCATCCCCGCAGGCGCCCTGCCCGGCTTCGTCGTGTGGCTGCTCGCCTTCTTCGGCGGTATGCTCGCGGGTGCGCTTTGGGGTGCGGTTCCCGGCTTTGTCAAAGCCTTTCTTAACATAAACGAGGTTCTCGCCTGCATCATGACCAACTGGATAGCCGCGAACATCGTCACTTGGTTTTTCGACGAGAGCAATTTCAAAAACATTGTCGAGGGCACCAAGACCGGCTACGTTTACAGAACCACCTACGGACTTGTGGACGGCACCTATGTGGACGGCGCAGGCATTGCGACCACGAAGCTCGGTCTGGACAAAATCTTCCCCGGCTCTCAGGTCAACGCGGGCATCCTCGTGGCAATCGTCATGGCGATACTCGTATACATCATGATCAGCAAGACCACCTTCGGCTACGAGCTGAAGGCCTGCGGCGCAAACCGCCACGCCGCGCGCTACGCCGGCATCCACGACAAGCGCAACATCGTTTTGTCCATGGCAATCGCGGGCGCACTGAGCGCCGCCGGTGCGTCGCTCTACTACCTCTCCGGCAACACGGAGTTTTTCTGGAGCACCTACCAGTCCCTGCCCTCCACGGGCTTTAACGGCATCCCCGTCGCGCTTCTCGCGCTCAATAACCCCATCGGCGTTATCTTCTCCGGCATCTTCATGGCGATGCTCAACATCGTCGGACTCCAGCTCACGAACCTCACGGCGTATAACGAGTACATCACCGACGTTATCATCGCCGCCATCGTCTACCTCAGCGCGTTCTCCCTCGTCATCCGTATGCTGATCTCCGGCCGCAAAAAGCCGCGTAAGGAGAGTACAAAGACCGAAGCGGCAGCCGCCGAGACGAAAGGAGGAGCGCAGAAATGACATTCCTTATTCAGCA
>CAMEHJ010000071.1 GCA_945917385.1 uncultured bacterium | reverse complement strand
TGAACGTTTCGGAAATCAATCTTATGGAGAAGGGCTACGCCGATCTGCGCCTGCGCGCGTACAGCGTCGGCGGTCACTCAAGCCGCCCCTTCGGCGGGACGAGCCTTGCACGGCTGAGCTGTGCCATCGCAAGCATCGTCAATTCCCCCTTCCCCGCCGAGTGCTCACCGGTACTGAGCAAGACCTTTGAGACGCTCGCCCCGTATATCAGCGAGGAGCCTGTTGCCTCCTTCGTCTCAAGCGGAGACTGGCAGGGGCTTGCCGACTACTGCCTTACCGTGCCGGAGCTTTTCCCGCTCGTCACTACCACCATCGCGCCGACAATGATAAACGGCGGCTCTCAGGCCTGCAACGTCATGCCGCAGAATATGGAGGCCGTTGTCAACTTCCGCATCGGCTGCGGCCACACCGCGAAGGCGGTTTTTGAGCACTGCCGCGCACTTGTCGAGCCGGACATCGACATGGATTTTCTTCAGGCAAACGACCCCTCCGCCGTCGCAAATACCGATTCCTTCGGCTACGAGAGCCTTTGCCATGTTATGGGGCACTATTTCAGCGGCGTCGTGTTCATTCCCACGCTCACCGTCGGCGGAACGGACGCACATTGCTACGAGCAGATCTGCGACGTCTGCCTCCGCTGCAGTCCATTTGTGGGCAATATCGAGGATGTTGAGACCGGCGTTCACGGCACCAACGAGCGCATATCCGTCCGTGCGTATATCCACGGCATCCGCGTGCTGATAGGCATGATGAAGAATACCTGCATTGATATCTGATTAAAAAACCAACCCTGCCGCCCGTTTCGGACGGCAGGGTTTTGTGCGTTGCGGTAAATCAGCTCCCCTTTTTCGGCAGGGGGTGCTTTTTCCCGTCGGGCGTCTGGATGTAGGTATGCTCCAGCACGTCGATGGTCGCGCGCCTGAACTCCTCGATATACTCCTTGCGCAGCGCCGCGCGCTCGTCAAGCTCGCTCTGTGTAAGCTCGCGCTCCTTTGCAATATGCGCAAGCTCGTTTATGCGGTCTATCTTCGATTTTTCCATGTTCTTATTCTCCTATCGTCCCAAGCTCGTCAAGCGTCTTTTCAAACGCCGGGATGAACTTATCCATAAAATACTTTACTTCCGCAAGGCCGCTCTCCTCAAGCACCTTTCTCGTCTGCTTCTCGGCGGAGATAAATTCGTCGTTGCCGGTTTTGCGCTCCTCAATACATTTTATATACGCTGAGAGCTTGTCGGCTGCCTTCACAAGATCGCGGCACCGCTCCTCGCACTCGCCGGACAGAAACGGCTCAAACGAGCCTTTGAGCTCGTCCGGCAGCGTCGCCAGCAGCTTTTCGCAGGCAAGCGCCTCCACCTGCTTGTACGCGCCCATGATCTCCGCGCTGTGGTATTTTATCGGCGTCGGCAAATCGCCCGTCAGAATCTCCGGGCAGTCGTGATAAAGCGCGGCCGCCGCGTATTCCTCCGGGTCGCAGTCGATGCCGAAAACGTCGCGCCGGATGATGCCGAGCGCGTGCGCGATCACGGCGACCATGTGGCTGTGCTCCTGAATATTCTCCGGCAGGGAGTTTCTCATCAGGCTCCACCTGCCGATATAGCGCATACGCGAAATGTATGCGAAGAAGTTATAGCTCATCTTTTCTCCTTCCGGAAACTCAGCGCCGGTTTCTGTTGATATTTAAGTCAGTATAGTATATCATAGCGTAAATTGTATGTAAAGGAGCGGCGGAATGTACAAGGGGCACAAAATTATCGACGGACACATACACTATATGCTCGACCTCGAACCGGAGGCGCTTGTGAAGTTTATGGACGAAACGGGGATGGACGCTGCAAACCTTGCATCCATCAGCCACGGTGCGCGCCTGAGCTGCACCCTTGACGCGCTCACCCTGAAGGCGCTGTATCCCGGCCGCTTCTACGTCTGCGGCAGTCTCGACCCCTGCGAATACTACCGCGGCGGCGAGGATATGGGCGCGCGCCTTGCCTCTTACGCCCGCCGCCTGATAAGCTGCGGCTGCGACGGGATCAAGCTGCTTGAGGGCAAGCCCCAGCTTCGCCGCGCCCTGCCCGTGCCGGATTTTGACGCAAAGTGCTGGGAAGCGTTCTGGACTTTTATGGAAGAAACTCAGACTCCCCTGCTCTGGCACGTCAACGACCCGGAGGAATTCTGGGATAAAAGCAAGATCCCGCTCTGGGCGGCAAAGCTCGGGTGGGAGTATGACGATACCTATATAAATAATGAAGCGCAGTACGCGCAGGTGCTCACGGTGCTTGAGCATCACCCGAAGCTCAGAGTGACCTTCGCCCATATGTTCTTCCTGTCGGCACAGCTTCCGCGCCTGTCCGCGATACTGGACAGGTTTGCCAACGTCATGGTCGATCTCACGCCCGGAATCGAGATGTATGAAAACCTCTCGCTCACGCCGGATGAGACGGCGGCGTTCTTTGAAAAATACCACGACCGCATCATCTACGGCACCGACATCGGCAGCCGCTTTGTCTATAACCGTGAGGATGTGCCCTTCAACTATCGGGAAAATATCCGCCGGGGCGAGATCGTGCGCACTTTCCTCTTTGAGCGCGGCACGGTCACGGTTCGTGCGGACGGGAACTTTGTGAAAAACCGCCCGGATTTTAAGATGGAATGTCTCGGTCTTAATGATGTGCGGCTCGACGAAATTCTGTCCGGAAACTTTCTCCGTTTCATGGGCGGTGCGCCCCGAGATACCGACAGAGAGCTTATTTTGCAAGAGTGTGAGTTCATGAAAGAGGAGAGCCGCCGCGCAGAACTTCACGGCATCGCCGCCGACACGCGCGGGCTTGAGCTTAGTGTGAAATATTTGCGGTAAAACCGTGGAAAAGCCCTGTTTTTATATAATAATACTATTGCCAAACGGAAAATCAGGTGTTAAAATTCTTTTTCGTGTTGAAAATATAATCAGAGAAAATCAAGGGAGTCTTGAAATCTATGGATAAGCTTAGAAACGTCGCAATCATCGCCCACGTTGACCACGGCAAGACCACGCTTGTTGACGAAATGCTCAAGCAGTCCGGCGTTTACCGTGAGAATCAGGAGGTCGTGGAAAGAGTCATGGACTCCGGCGACCTTGAGCGCGAGCGCGGAATAACCATCATGGCAAAGAACACCGCCGTCTGGTACGGCGATACCAAGATAAATATTGTTGATACTCCGGGTCATGCGGACTTCGGCGGAGAGGTCGAGCGCGTGCTGAAAATGGTAAACGGCGTTATCCTGCTCGTTGACGCGGCTGAGGGCCCCATGCCCCAGACCCGCTTCGTGCTGAGCCGCGCCCTTGAGCTGGGTCACAGGGTCATCGTCGTCGTAAACAAGATCGACCGCCCCGACCAGCGCATCCACGAGGTCATTGACGAGGTGCTTGAGCTGCTGATGGATCTTGACGCGACCGACGAGCAGCTTGACTCCCCGATGCTGTTCTGCTCCGGCAGACAGGGTACCGCAAGCTACTCCCCCGACGTTGCCGGTACCGACCTTGAGCCGCTGTTCAAAACCATTCTTGAGTACATCCCCGCCCCCGACATGGATGAGGATAAGCCCTTCCAGATGCTCGTCAGCAGCATCGACTACAACGAATACGTCGGCCGCATCGCCATCGGCCGCATCGAGCGCGGCGTTATCAGGCAGAACGAGGAGATCGAGGTCTGCAACTACCACGACCCCGACGCCCCCACGCTCAAGGCAAAGGCCGTCTCCCTCTACCAGTTTGACGGGCTCAACCGCGTCCCAGTCACCTCCGCCTCCGCCGGCAATATCATCGCAATGAGCGGCATAGGCGACGTCACCATCGGTGACACCGTCTGCGCGCGCGGCTTTGCCGAGGCTCTGCCCTTCGTCAAGATAAGCGCCCCCACGATGGAGATGACCTTCTCCGTCAACGACAGCCCCTTTGCCGGGCGCGAGGGCAAGTTCGTCACCTCCCGGCAGATACGCGACCGCCTTTTCCGCGAAACGCTCAAGGACGTGTCCCTGCGCGTCACCGAAATGGACAACACCGACAGCTTCAACGTCGCCGGCCGCGGCGAGATGAGCCTGTCCATCCTCATTGAGACCATGCGCCGCGAGGGCTATGAGTTTCAGGTGTCTCCCCCGCGCGTGCTGTACCAGGAGATCGACGGCAAGCGCTGCGAGCCTGTTGAGCGCGTTGTGGTGGACGTTCCGTCCGACTATGTGGGCGCCGTAATGGAAAAGCTCGGCGCGCGCAAGGGCGAGTTTATCGAGATGACCCCCGTCGGCAACCGCATGAAGCTGCAGTTCCTTGTCCCGTCGCGCGGACTTTTCGGCTACCGCAACGAGTTTCTTACCGACACCAAGGGCGAGGGAATTCTCGCCTCCGTGTTTGAGCGCTACGAGCCGTATAAGGGCGACATTGCCCGCCGCGGCACCGGCTCTCTCATCTCCTTTGAGACGGGCGAGGCCGTCGCCTACGGTCTTTGGAACGCGCAGGACAGAGGCGCGCTGTTCATCACCCCCGGCACCAAGGTCTACGCCGGCATGGTCATCGGCGTCTCCCCCAAGGGCGAGGATATCCCCGTAAACGTCTGCCGCACCAAGCACCTGACCAACACCCGCGCCTCCGGTTCGGACGAGGCTCTGCGTCTCATCCCGCCGAGACAGCTCTCCCTTGAGCAATGCCTTGAGTTCCTCGCCGACGACGAGCTGCTTGAGGTCACGCCCAAGAACCTCCGTCTGCGCAAGAGCATCCTCGACCACAGTCTCAGAATGAAGACGGTCATGAAGAACCGCCAGTGAGGTTTTTCGCAAAAATTTCTTGACTTGACCGTCTGTTCATGCTAATATGTCATAGTATGCGTCCGCGCTCTCAGCAGTGGGGTCATGCCGCAGCAGCGGTTTCCTTTCCGCCCACCGCCGTGACGCTGGATATAGCAAATTTTGAAAGGAGAAATTTCCCAATGATCACCAAAGAAGTCAAGACCCAGGTTATCGCCGAAAACGCGACCCACGAGAACGACACCGGTTCCCCCGAGGTTCAGATCGCCATCCTCTCCCAGCGCATCCGCGAGCTGACCGAGCATCTCAAGAATCACCCCAACGACGACCACAGCCGTCTCGGTATGTACAAGATGGTCGGTAAGCGCCGCCGTCTGCTCGACTACCTCGCAAAGAAGGATATCGAGCGCTATCGTGCTATCATCGCAAAGCTGAACATCCGTAAGTAATTTTTCGGTTTTCGGTTTTTTCTGAAGGTTATGAAGGTTTTTATGTGACGACAATTTAATATTGTCGTCACATTTTTTAGCTGGGTCCGGCAGGTCAGTATTTGGAAAAACGCGAAGGAAAGGGCGCTTTTCCAAGTGCTGAACGGCTGCGATCCGCGCAGAAAACGAATAAGGAGAATACAAATGATCATCACCAACAAGCAGTTCCCCAACTACCGCAAGTACGAAATCATGTACGAAGGCCGTCCCCTCTCCATGGAGGTCGGCAAGATGGCAGAGCTCTGCAACGCCGCCGTCCTCGTCAAGTACGGCGAGACCACCGTGCTCGTCACCTGCACCGCCTCCGCGCGCCCCAAGGACGGTATCGACTACTTCCCCCTCTCCGTTGACTTCAACGAGAAGCTCTACGCGGTCGGCCGCATCCCCGGCAGCTTCATGCGCCGCGAGGGTAAGCCCAGCCTGCCCGCCGTTCTGGCCTCCCGCCTGATCGACCGGCCCATGCGTCCCCTCTTCCCCTCCGACCTGCGCAACGATGTGGTCATCGCCTGCGAGGTGCTGAGCGTGGACCGGGACTGCTCCCCTGAGATCACCGCCATGATCGGCGCTTCCGCCGCCGTCTCCATTTCCGACGTGCCCTTCAACGGCCCCATCGCCGGCATCGTGCTGGGCTGGGACGGGGAGAAGTACCTCTTCAACCCCACCAAGGCTGAGCGGGAGCACAACCGCATGACCACCACCATCGCCGCCACCCACAAGAAGATCGTCATGATCGAGTCCGAGGCCGACCAGGTTCCCGACGACGTGATGTACGAGGGCATCGTTCAGGCGCACGAGCATCTCCAGCCCGTTCTCGACCTCATCGACAAGATGGTCGAGGAGATCGGCAAGCCCAAGTTCGAGTACGAGCACGCCGCCTTCGACGAAGAGCTGTTCGATAAGCTCGTTTCCAACGAGTTTGAGTCCATGGAATACTGCATGGACACCGACGACAAGAACGTCCGCGAGGCCCGTGTAAACGAGTGGATCACCATGGTCGAGGGCAAGTACGGCGAAGAGCATCCCGACATGATGCAGTACATGGACGAGATCCTCTACAAGCTGCAGAAGAAGGTCGTCAAGAAGT
>CAMEHJ010000070.1 GCA_945917385.1 uncultured bacterium | reverse complement strand
GACGTAACGAAAGAGGATGTCGTGAAAATTGCAAACAGCGTCGAATGTGACCTTATCTATTTTTTGAAGGGCGGCGCTGAGGAGGCGGAAAATGCAGAGTAAAGAATTTAAAAATATCGGTGAGACCGTATACGGCACGACGCTTTCAAACGGGCTTCGCCTGCGCGTGATACCCAAGCGCGGCTTTTCAACGTGCTACGCGGTGTTCGCGACGAACTACGGGGGCGCACACAGGCGCTTTGCGATAGACGGCCGCATTGAGGACACGCCCGCCGGCGTCGCGCATTTTCTTGAGCATAAGATGTTCGACCTCCCAAACGGCGACAACGCGCTGAATCTGCTGTCGGCAAACGGGGCAAGTCCCAATGCGTTCACCTCCTCCGGCGTAACCTGCTACTACTTCCAGTGTACCGAGGGCTTTGAAGAGAATCTGCGTATGCTGCTGCACTTTGTCTCCACCCCGTACTTCACGAGCGAAACCGTGCAGAAGGAGCAGGGTATTATCGCGCAGGAGATACGCATGGGCGAGGATAACCCCGGAATCGCCCTCTACTACAATCTTTTGAAAATGCTGTACGCGCACCACCCCATCCGCGACAGGGTTGCCGGCACGGTGGAGAGCATTTCCGAGATAAGCGATAAAACCCTGTACGACTGCCACAGGATATTCTATGCCCCCTCGAACATGGTTCTCTGCGTTGAGGGCGACGTTGACCCCGACCTCATTGAGAAGATAGCGCTTGAGGAGCTTCCGTCGGAGTGCGCCGCCATCCCCACGGCAGATTTCGGAGAGGACGAGGGGCTTGAGCCTTATGAGACCTTGCACCGCGAGGCAATGGCGGTCTCCGCGCCGCAGTTTTATATCGGCGCAAAGCTGAAGCCCGAGCGCGAAGGCGAGAAGCTTCTGCGTCAGCACCTCATTTCCCAGCTCTCCATGCGTATCCTCGTCGGCAATTCCTCCCCGTTTTACACTCGGCTGTACGCAGACGGCACGCTGAATCTCGACTTTGATTACGAGGTGGACTTCACCGCGGGCACCGCGACGGTACTCATCGGCGGCGAGAGCGAGCACCCGGAGCGCGTGCTGGACGAATTTAAGGCGGAGGTCGCGCGAGTATCGCAGGAGGGGCTTGACAAGGACGACTTTGAGCGTGCCAAGCGCGCTTCCCTCGGCGCGAGACTCAGAGGGCTTGAGGACTTTGACAATGTGTGTGTCTCCACGGCGCTTGCCGTCTTTGACGGATACTGTGCGTTCGACGCCATTGCCCTCATGGACAGCATCACCATCAAGGACTGTGAGGATTTCATTGCGGACTGTCTCAGGCCGGAGCGGCTGGCTTTGTCCGTGATCGAACCCGGAAAGGCGTAAAATGTTTCAGACTATTCAGCGTGATTCGATAATCAGCTTCCCCATGTTCGGGGATTTCAGCATCAATCCCCCCTCGTATATCACCGTTTTCGGCAGACCCATATATTTCTACGGCATATTGATCGGCCTTGGCTTTCTGCTCGCAATTTTGTACTGCTCAAAGCGGAGTGTACGCTTCGGGATAAAGCAGGACGATTTTTATGACATCGTCATCTGGCTCATCCCGATGAGCATAATCGGCGCAAGGCTGTACTTTGTCGTGTTCAACGACCTTTCGTACTACCTTGCAAACCCGTCGAAGCTGTTTGCGGTGTGGGAAGGCGGACTTGCGATATACGGCGGCATCATCGCGAGCATTCTCGTTATCTATATCGTCTGCCGCCGAAAGGGCATCCCCTTTCAGGCCTTTCTCGATCTTGCGGTGTTCGGTCTGCTCATCGGTCAGATCCTCGGCCGCTGGGGCAACTTTATGAACCGCGAGGCGTTCGGCGCAGTGACGGACGTATTCTGCCGCATGGGACTTACCTCGCCCGACGGCACAACCATCTATGTCCACCCGACCTTCCTGTATGAAAGCCTGTGGAATCTCGGCATACTGATTTTCCTGCTGATACGCGATAAAAAGGGGCTTCGGAAATACGACGGGCAGAACGTTCTTCTCTACTTCATTCTCTACGGTATCGGCCGCGCGTGGATAGAGGGGCTTCGCACCGACAGTCTGTATATCGGAGGAACCGGCATCCGCGTTTCTCAGGCGCTGAGCGTGGTTCTGGCACTGGCAAGCGGCATTGCGCTTTTTGTGAACAGCCGTAAAGAACACAAGCCGGAAGCGCTGTATGTAAACGTCGTCAAAGCGCGTGAGAGCGCTCAGGCCGAGACAGAATCCCCCCGCACTCTGTAAAGGGGACGCAATATAATAGAAAGAAAACATAATCAAAAAACGGAGGAACTTAAAATGGCAGATTATAAAGACATCATCACCGGTACTCTCAACCACCTCATCAGCAAGGCAAAGGAAGCGGCAGACACCGTCTCCAAGACCGTCTCCGAGAGCGGCACCGTCAAGGACATATACGAGCAGGGCGCTTCCAAGGCCAAGGCTTACGGTCGCATCGCAAAGCTCAGCCTTGAAATAACCGGCAGCAACGAGGAGCTCAAGAAGGTCTACACCGAGATAGGCAAGCTCTGCTACGAGCAGAACAAGGATAACCCCGGTGACTTCTACGCCTCCCTCTTTGCGCAGGCAGAGGAGATCATGGCCGACATTGAGGCGAAGCAGGGCGCTATTCAGGCCCTCAAGGCCGACGCCGAGGCGGAAGCCGAGAGCGATATCGACGTTGAGATAGAGCAGTTTGAGGACGTAGTGGACGCCACCTCATCCGACGGCGCCGCCGAAGCGGTTGAGGAAATCGTTGACGCCGCCGAGGAAGCCGTCAAGGAAGCCGCGGAGACCTTCGCGGAAGTCGTTGACGATATCAAAGACGACATAAAGGATTAATCACCTATAAAAATGAAAGCCCGCCGGACTGGCGGGCTTTTTCAATTAAGTTTTTAACCTCCGAACACGCTGAGCAGGAAGCCTGCGGCGATGGCGGAGCCGATGACGCCGGCGACGTTAGGTCCCATGGCGTGCATGAGCAGGAAGTTTGTCTTGTTCCACTTGCGTCCCTCATCCTGCGCAACGCGCGCGGCCATAGGCACTGCGGATACGCCGGCAGAGCCGATGAGGGGATTAATCTTCTTGCCGGAGGCGTAGTACATGACGATGCCGCCGATAAGTCCGCCGACCGTGGAGATGCCGAACGCGACAAGGCCGAGAATAATTATCTTGATGGTCTCGAACTGGAGGAAGTTGTCACCAACCATCGTCGCGCCGACGGAGGTGGCGAGGAAGATGGTGACGATGTTCATGAGCGCGTTCTGCATCGTATCGCTGAGTCTGTCGGTAACGCCCGTCTCACGGCAGAGGTTGCCGAGCATGAGACAGCCGATGAGCGGCGCGGTGGAGGGCAGAAGCAGGATAACGAATACCGCGACCACGATGGGGAACACGATCTTCTCGGTCTTGGAGACCTCGCGTGCCTGCTCCATCTTAACCTCGCGCATCTCCTTTGTTGTGCAAAGGCGCATGAGCGGCGGCTGAATCATCGGGATAAGCGCCATGTAGGAGTACGCCGCGATTGCGATAGGCCCCAGAAGCTCCGGCGCCAGTTTGGTCGTGAGGTAGATAGCGGTGGGGCCGTCCGCACCGCCGATGATGCCGATGGATGCGGCCTGCGGTCCGGTAAAGCCGAGGAAGATAGCGCCCCAGAACGCAATGAACACGCCGAGCTGTGCCGCCGCGCCCAGAAGCAGGCTCTTGGGGTTTGCGAGCAGCGGGCCGAAGTCCGTCATCGCGCCGACGCCCATGAATATGAGCGAGGGGTAGATGCCTCCCTTGACGCCGATATAGAAGAAGTCAAGGAGACCGGCGTTAGACATAATGTGGCCGTAGCTGTGGTAATAGGGGCTTGCCGTGTCGAGGAACTGCTCCCACAGCTCCGGGTGGTACATGGCGTTCGCGCCCTGAAACGCGACAAAGTACGAGAGGTTTGAAAGGAGACACCCGAACGCAATGCCGACGAGCAGCAGCGGCTCAAACTTCTTTACAATGCCGAGATACAAAAGCACGCAGGCAATTATTATCATAACGGCGTTTTTCCAGCCGCCCGCCATAAAGAACGCGGCGAAGCCGGATTCAAGCGCCAGCTTTTCGAGGGTTGCCAGTATATTCATAGCAGCCTCCTTATGCGATCACAACAAGCGGAGTATCGGTCTCCACGACCTGACCTTTGCTGACCGCGATCTGCGCGACACTGCCCGCGCGGGTGGCGACTATCTCGTTTTCCATCTTCATGGCCTCAAGGATAATAAGCGTCTCGCCCTCCTTGACCTGCTGACCCTGAGAGACAAGGATCTTGAGGATGTTGCCGGGCATGGGGCTTTTGATGACCTCGCCCGCGGCGAGTGCGCCGCCTGCGGGAGCGGCGGCAGGTGCCGCAGCGGCGGGAGCGGCAGCCGCGGCAGGGGCGGCGGGTGCTGCGGCGGCGGGGGCTTTCAGCTCGTACTCGTCAACGAGCATGGCCTCGCCCTGCTCCACCTCGACCTCATATACGCGGTTATTCAAAGTAACTTTATATTTCATCGTCCTTGACCTCCTTAATGGAAATAAAACGCAGCTCGTTGAGGGGCTTGCCGAGCGTGTCCGCGACGATAGCCATAATCATTGCGGCGTCTCTCGGGTCCGTGTCGTAAAGCTTCAGCTCGCCCGCGGTGCCGGGAGCCGGCTTTGCGGGGGCGGGAGCTGCCTGTGCGGGCGCGGGGACGGCAGCTACCTTTTTCGCTGCAAGCGCCATCATGATTTTGCTCATTATCATAACGGTTATCATCAGCAAAATCAGGCCGAGGAACACAACTGCGTAGCCGAGCAGCGCAACCGCGCCGCCGGTTGCGATGGAAATGTTTACTAAGTCTGCCATCATGAACCTCCTCAAAGCTCCACAATGGAGTAGCGGACCTTCTTCTCCTCCGCCTCACGGCGCTTTTCAAAGAAGTTCTCCGCGACCTGCGGGAACGCGATGTAGCTGAGCACATCCTCCTCGCATCTTGCGTCCGCGCCGAGCGCTTCCTTCGCCTTTTCATAGGTGTCAGCCGGCAGAGTGGCGGCAAAGCGCCCCTCAATGGGCTTCTCGTCACCGAGAATCTTTGCGCGCACCTGCTCGTTGATGGGGGCGGGGGTCCTGCCGTACTCGCCGCGGCAGTACGCCTTCAGCTCCGCGCCGACGTTCTTGTAGCGCTCTCCCGCCAGCACGTTCTGCACGGCCTGCGTGCCGACGATCTGGCTGGTGGGGGTGACGAGCGGAGGATAGCCCATGTCCTCGCGCACCTTCGGCGTTTCAAGCAGAGCCTCGTCGAACTTGTCGAGCGCGTTCATCATCTTGAGCTGGCTGAGCAGGTTTGAGAGCATACCGCCCGGTATCTGGTAGGTCAGGCACTGTGTGTCGGTCGCCATGGAGATTGGGTTGAGCGTGCCGTCCGCGAGCATTTCGGCGCGGATGGGCTTAAAGAAGTTCGCCATTTCGAAGAGCACGTCCGCATCAAGCCCCGTCTCGTAGCCAAGCTCTCTGAGCGTGTAGTCAAGCGTCTCGGTGGCGGGCTGAGAGGTGCCGCCGGAGAACGGAGAGATGGCGGTGTCGATAACGTCCGCGCCCGCCTCAACGGCCTTGAGGTAGGTCATAAACGCAAGACCCGTGGTGGAGTGGGTGTGAACAACGACGGGCAGCGCCACCGCGTCCTTGATTGCGGAGACAAGGTCATAGGCCTGCTTGGGGGAGAGGATACCGGCCATATCCTTGATGCAGATGGAGCTTACGCCCATTTGAGACAGTTCCTTGCACATCTCGACGTATTTGTCGAGCGTGTGCACGGGGCTTGTGGTGTAGGAAATGGTGCCGGAGGCCTGAGCGCCGGACTTCACGGTCTCCTCTATCGCAACCTTGAGGTTTTCTATGTCGTTGAGCGCGTCGAAAATGCGGATTATATCAATACCGTTTTTTACCGAGCAGCGCACAAAGCGGCGCACCACATCGTCACTGTAATGCTTGTAGCCGAGGATGTTCTGTCCGCGCAGCAGCATCTGGAGCTTGGTGTTGGGCATATGCGCCTTTATCTTGCGCAGTCTCTCCCACGGGTCCTCGTTGAGAAAGCGCAGGCACACGTCAAAGGTCGCGCCGCCCCAGCACTCGACGGAATAGAAGCCCGCCTTGTCCATTGTCTCAAGTATCGGCTCAAACTTGTCGTAGGAAAGCCGCGTTGCCACCAGCGACTGGTTTGCGTCTCGAAGTATTGTTTCGGTGAACTGTACTTTCTTCATATTTCCTCCTGTCTGAAGTATCTATAAATCAATTATTAACACTTTTCAAACTGTTTATCTTATATCAATCGTATTATAACA
>CAMEHJ010000069.1 GCA_945917385.1 uncultured bacterium | reverse complement strand
ACATCAAGGAGTTACCTATGGGCAAATTTATTTGCGAAATTTTCTCATGGCCGCTGCTGAAGATTTATGAAATGACCGGAAACTACGGTTTTGCCATAATCTTCTTCGCGCTTCTCGTAAACCTCATCATGCTGCCCTTCATGGCAAAGAGCAAGAAGGGCATGATGCGCACCACCCGTATCCAGCCTAAGATACAGGAGCTGCAGAGACGCCATGAGGGCAATCCCCAGAAACTCAATCAGGAGATGCAGAAGCTGTACCGTGAAGAGGGCGTCAACCCCATGGGCGGCTGCATCTGGTCCCTTATCCCGTTCCCCATCCTGATAGCGCTGTACAGCGTTATCCGTCAGCCGCTCACCCGCATGATGTTCGTTACGGACGAGGTCGTCACCACGCTGCGCGACTTCTTTGTCACCAACGGCTGGTATGTAATACCCTCCCGTGCCGATGCATATGCTGAGATAAAGCTCGCCAACATCGCCCACCAGCACTGGGCGGAGGTTCAGACCGCTCTTGCCGGCAAGGTTGACGGTCTTATCGACCTCGACTTCGGCTTCCTTGGTCTCAACCTCGGTGAACAGCCGAAATGGAACTTCTTCCTCACCACCGACTGGAACGACGTATCTGTGTGGCTGCCCGCGCTGGGTCTGTTCCTTATCCCCATCATCTCCGCTGCTCTGTCATGGCTCTCCATGAAGGTCTCCACCGCCTCCAACCCCCAGCAGGATGCGCAGACTCAGGCCAGTATGCAGACCATGAATCTGATGATGCCGCTCATGTCCATCTGGATCTGCTTTGTCATGCCCGCCGCAATGGGCATTTACTGGATAGCAAACTCCCTGTTCGGCATGATCCGCGACGTTGTCCTTACCAAAATATTCAAGAAGCAGCTCGATAAAGAGGATGCCGAGAGGATCGCACTGCGTTCTCAGCGTGAAAAAGAGCTTGAGGAAAAGCGCATCGAGACCGAGCGCCTGCGCGCAGAGGGCAAGACCGAAAAGAACCAGAACACCAGCAAGAAGAACGTCCGCGCCCAGGAAAAGCAGAAGAGCGACGAGCGCAAGGCCGCCCTTGACAGGGCAGAGCGCGCCGCCCGCCGTGAGCGTCTTGGCATAAAGGAAGCCGAGAAGCCCGCCTCCCAGGTCGGCAACCGCCGCTACGCGAGAGGCCGCGCCTACGTCCCCGACCGCTTCACCAATCCCGAAGCCGCGGAAGAGGCGACCCGCCTTGCCGCGCAGGAGAGCGAGAACGCCGAGGCCATCGACTACACCGTAGAGGAGAGCGCCGCGGAAGCCGACGCCGTTGAGACTGTCGAAGCCGTTGAGACTGTCGAAGCCGCCGACGTGACCGAGCCTGCCGCCGAAGCCTCCGAGGTTCAGGAGATCGCCGACGCCGCCGCTTCCGAGTCCGCCGATATCTGACAGCCGGAAGCCTTTTTTGCACAGAACCCCGGTGCATCGCACCGCGGCGCACCGGCGCAAGAATTAACAGGAGACAATGATAATATGATAAAAACTTTGGAAAAGTCCGGCCGCACCGAGGACGACGCCATCAACGCCGCACTCCGTGAGCTCGGCATGGACAGAGACGATGTTTCGGTCGAGATAATCGAACGCGCAAAGTCCGGTTTTCTCGGTATCGGCGCTTCTCCCGCGGTCGTCCGCGTGAGCTATGAGGCACCGGACGAGGCTCCGGCGGAGGTCCCCGCCGCGCCCAAGGCCGAAGATGCCCCCGCTGCCGCGCCCGCTGACGAGGCAGTCATAGACGAGTGCGAAGAGTATGCCGAGATCCGCAGGTTCCTCACGGGTCTGCTTGAGCGCATGGGCGTCAAGGCGAATATTGAGATTTCCGCCAGAGACAACGGCGGCATCAACGTTAACCTCACCGGCAGCGGCATGGGCGCTATAATCGGCCGCCGCGGCGAAACGCTCGACGCTATACAGCACCTTACGAACTATGTCATAAACCGCGGCAGCGACAAGCACACCCACATCAGCGTCGATGCCGAGGCCTACCGCAGCAAGAGAGAGGAATCTCTCACCAAGCTTGCCGAGAAGATGGCGGAGAAAGCCATCAAGTACAAGCGCAGCATGGCACTTGAGCCGATGAACTCTTACGAGCGCCATGTGATCCACTCTGCCCTTCAGAACTACGAGGGTGTCACCACCAGCTCGACCGGCGTTGAACCGAACCGCCGCGTGGTCGTCTCCTACGTCAAGCCTGAGCAGACCGGCAGCAAGCCCAAGAGCAGAGAGTGGGCATAAGTTCAGTCATCATTAATCAACTTTATACGCCCTGCGTACAGGAGGAAACAGTAATGATATTTGAAAATGTTCAGAAGGCTCTTGCGGAGCAGTTTGAGATGGATGCCGAAGCCATCACAATGGACACAAACCTCATCGACGATCTCGGCGCCGACTCACTGGACGTTGTTGAGCTTATCATGTCCCTTGAGGATATGTACGGCATCTCCATCAACGACGAGGACGCTGCCCAGCTTGTCACTGTCCGCCGCATCGTTGAGTATCTTGAGAAGGTTCAGTAATCAACATACCAAAGACCGAAAGCCCGCCGGACCCGGCGGGCTTTTACAACGCTTAAAATCTTTCGACAGTCTCAAAACTCCCCCGAATCAGACGATTCGGGGGAGTTTTGGCTTATGAGTCTGTTTACTTTACGGACTCCATACCTGCCATGAGAGCGGCCTTGTTGCCCTCAAGGAATCTGAGCTTCTTCTCGCCAAGCTCAATCTTGATTGCTTCCATCATCTTGTCAAGAGACACGATGGGAGCCTTGCCCATCAGCGCGCCGAGGATAGCGACGTTCGCGCCCTTGGGGTTATTGACCTCCTCCGCAATGTGCATGGCGTTGCAGTATACAACGTCGATGTCGGTGCGCTCTACCTTGCGGTCAATGATGGAGCTGTTGACGATGAGCAGCCCGCCCGGTCTGACCTTATTCTCAAACTTGTCGAGGGAGGGCAGGTTCATGGCAACGATGACGTCCGCCATGTCAACCATCGGGGAGGCAACGTCCTCGTCACTGATGATGACCGAGCAGTTCGCTGTGCCGCCGCGCATTTCGGGACCGTAGGAGGGCAGCCACGAAACGTGTTTTCCGTCCAGCATGCACGCCATGGCAAGGAACTTGCCTATGAGCAGCATACCCTGACCGCCGAAGCCTGCAAAAATGAACTCTTTCGTCATAATTACTTTGCCCCCTTATCTTTATAGACACCGAGAGGATAGTAAGGGATCATGTTCTCTTCAAGCCACTTCAGCGCCTCAACAGGGCTGAGGCCCCAGTTGGTGGGGCAGGTGGAAAGAACCTCGATCATACAGAAGCCCTTGCCCTCCATCTGATACTGGAACGCCTTCTTGATAGCCTTTTTTGTCTTGATAATGTTCGCAGTGGTGTTGACCGCGCAGCGCTCAATGTAGTAGGCGCCGGGAACCTCGGAGAGCATCTCGGACATCTTGATGGGTGCGCCGCACCAAGCCTCGTCACGGCCGTTGGGGGAGGTGGTGGTCTTCTGGCCGACAAGCGTTGTCGGCGCCATCTGGCCGCCGGTCATACCGTAAATGGCGTTGTTGACGAAGATGGTGACGAACTTCTCACCGCGGTGTGCGGCGTGGACGATCTCTGCCGTGCCGATGGAGGCAAGGTCGCCGTCGCCCTGATAGGTGAACACCAGAGAGTCGGGCTTTGCGCGCTTGATGCCGGTTGCGACGGCAGGGGCGCGGCCGTGTGCCGCCTCAAACATATCTACATTGAAGTAATCGTAAGCGAAAACGGAGCAGCCGACAGGCGCGACGCCGACGATGTTGCCGCCCATGCCGCTCTCCTCAAGGCACTCGGCAACGAGACGGTGGATGATACCGTGGTTGCAGCCGGGGCAGTAGTGAAAGGGCTTATCGGTAAGATAAGGAGTTTTCTCAAATACTACGGACATTTAAATACCCTCCTTCATTTCGAGGATCTTTGCCTTGATTTCATCGGAGCTGGGCATCAGGCTGCCGCAGTGACCGAAATACTCAACGGGCTTTGCGCCGTTGACGGCAAGCTTGACGTCCTCAAGCATCTGGCCTTCGTTGCACTCAACGTCAAGGAGCGCTTTCGCGTTCGCGGATGCGGTCTTGAGAGCCTCGTACGGGTAGGGCCATACGGTGATGGGACGGAAAAGACCGACCTTGATGCCCTGCTCGCGCAGGTCATGGATGGCGGACTTGGCGATACGCGCAACGGTGCCGAAGGCGGTGATGATGATATCGGCATCCTCGGTCATATAGGTCTCGTACATGACCTCGTTTTTCTCGACCTCACGGTAGATCGCCTGAAGCTTGAGGTTATGCTCGGTAAGCTCTTCGGTGTTGATGAACAGGGAGTTGATGACGGCGCGCTTTGCGGGGTCGTCGCCCGGCTTCCAGCCGGTTGCCGCCCAGGGCTTCTTCTCGGGGTCAACCTTGAAGTCAACCATTTCGGGCATTTCAACAGGCTCCATCATCTGTGCCATGATGCCGTCGGCAAGGAACATGACGGGGATTCTGTACTGCTCGGCCTTGTCATAGGCTATCATGAGCAGATCAATGGCCTCCTGTATGGAGGAGGGGGCGTAGGTCAGAAGGTGGTAGTCGCCGTTGCCGCCGCCCTTGGTCGCCTGGAAGTAGTCGCCCTGAGAGGCCTGAATACTGCCGAGACCGGGGCCGCCGCGCATGACGTTCAGAATGACGCAGGGAAGCTGTGCGCCGGCACAGTAGGAGATGCCCTCCTGCTTGAGGCTGACGCCGGGGCTGGAGGAGGAGGTGATGACGCGCGCGCCGGTGCCGGCAGCGCCGTAAACCATGTTGATCGCCGCAACCTCGCTCTCGGCCTGGAGGAAGCAGCCTCCGACCTCGGGCATACGCGCGGCCATGTATTCGGGAATCTCTGTCTGGGGAGTGATCGGGTAGCCGAAGAAGAAACGGGCGCCCGCGCGAATGGCGGCCTCCGCGATTGCTTCGCTGCCCTTCATAAGAGTCAATGCCATTTTCTTTTCCTCCTTAATCCTTCACAATGCTGATGGCCACATCGGGGCATGTGCGTGCGCAGGAGGCGCATGCGATGCACTCCTCCGGCCTGACTACCTCTGAGGGGTGGTAGCCTTTTGCGTTGAGTTTCGTTTTGGAAAGGGCGAGGACGTTCTTGGGGCAAGCTCTGACGCAGAGTGCGCAGCCTTTGCAGACAAGCTCGTTAATTGTCACCTTTACCATGGCTGATTACCTCTTTTCTTAAATATTTGAAAAATTGTTTTCTTACAAGCTCTTTACCCAGCTATCCCAGTCGCGCTGCATATAGGTGTCTATCACGAGGGGAGTGCCGATGTATTTCGCATCGTGCCCCTCCGCGAGAAACACGTCCAGCATCTCCTTTTTGCCGGAGGTGTACTTCACGGGGACGCCGGTAATCTCCGACACCTGTTTTATTATCTCATACCCGTCGCGCAAATCGGCGGGAGTTGTGGCGGTGGCGAGATTGGTATTGTTTATCATGCCGGTGATCGTCAGGCGGGAGTGGCGCTGCATATCCTCCTGAAGTCTGACGATCTTCTCAACCGTGCCGGCGAGAGGGCGGCGGGTGTTGATGACGTTGAGAACCTCAAGGGAGCCTTCCTCAAGCTCCATGAAATCCTGATGGTAGCGGCCGAGCGCCGTGGAGCCGACGGCATCGCCGCCGACGTCGAAAACGACGGTGTCCCAATCCATTGCAAACGCGGACGCGACCTCCGCCGGCAGGGACAGCGTCTCCACGCCGGAGCAGGCGTAGTTCGGGGACACAAGGCGTATCTCCTTCATGCGCGTCATGTTTCCGCGCTCGGTCAGGCGGAAGTATGTGTTTACCATATCGAGGTCAAGCAGCTCCGTCCGTCCCGTCTCCGCCGCCTTGAACGCAAAGTTCAGCGCAAGCTCACTCTTGCCGCTGCCGTAGTTGCCTATAAGAACATAGACTTTCTTCATCTTTCCGCTCCTGTACGCTTTTATTCCATTAACATTGTAACATCATGCAAAGCCGGCGGTCAATTCACGATAGTGACGATAAATCGGCAGGCAAAAGTTGCAAATTGCCGAAAAAATATAGACATTGCATTTATAATTTTGAAACTATATAGAAAAACAGGAATTATTGCATTTATTTAAATGCAATATTGCGCGGATATGAGGCCGGACACCGCACGGGAGGGCGATTTTTATATGTGAAAAACAGTGAAAAAACATTGAATATGATTATCATATTTTTTGCATATCATACGAACTCCGGTGTCGAAATAAGTGTGAAAACGGTATTGACTTCAGAAGACCAAAGTGTTAATATCCCAGCATAGCCGGGGCGACCCGGCGGG
>CAMEHJ010000068.1 GCA_945917385.1 uncultured bacterium | reverse complement strand
GGCAGCAGAAGGTCAGGTTGATGAGATCCTTCAGCTCGAACAGCTCCAGCTTGTGTAGTCAATAAAAAGGTTCTTTGCGTTGAGTAGCTTTGATGAATGCTTTAGGAATTCGGAAACACAACAGAAATCGCACCAGCCCCGTTGTAGTATTTCCGGCTTGACATCTGCTCCGTAGTGACGAGATCGCCGACCTCGGAGTCGGCAGCGCCCTGACGGTAACATGGTCTTCACCAGCAACAAGAATCCGGCTCTCTGGCGTGAGGACTTTAATGAGGATTCTACACTTCTGTGTGCGCTGGACCGCATCTTTGATGGGGCTACGGTATTCAAGCTGCGTGGCGAGGGCCTCCGCGGGAAAAAGCTAGATACAGTTTCTGTACAGACTGGCAAAGTAAAAGCCGTTGAGCCGATGGTTAACCAGCAAGAATAATATTTATTTGCCAATCTGGGTTGTTTGGTTTTTCTATCTGAGCTTTAATTAGCGATTTCAGTTGAGCTCACAGTGGTTTTCTTGGCGAACGCTAACATTTTCGCGTTGAGGCGGATATCAGAGGTCAAAAACCGGCGCCCTTCTAGCCTTGGTGCACTGCTCAAAGGCGTATGCGGCGCGGATCAGCAGCGGCTCACTAAAGGGTCTGCCAACAAAGGTGACACCGAAAGGCATATTGTCCGAAGTGTACCCAGCGGGGACGATGATGGACGGGTAGCCAGAAATGGGAGAAGCGTCGGAAATGCCTGGACTGACAAGGACGTCGATACCGTTGTCGTCCATCAGTTTAAGCAGACCTTCCTCCTGGGCGCCTCTTTGGCATGCCGCTTTGTCAAGAATGTACTTCGGGTCAGTGCAAGTACCGGAGGTGTTGTATTCCGCATCGAGAAGAATGCTCATGCCGTACTTCAGCCCCTCCTGAGGGTGGTCTCCATAGAAATCTATGATGTCCTTGAGCGTATGGCAGCGGAGCGAGGGATTCGTCGACAGATACGCATTCAGGCACATCTTGAATTCATAGAGAAGGACCGGGGCATCGCTGCGCAAATGCGGCAGGTCGGTTCCTGAAACAAGAGTTGCTCCCGCTTTCTCAAGCGCTTGGAAAGCGTCCTCGGCGATCTGCTTCTGCTCCTCGCTGAAGTCCTCGTAGTACCCGCGGTTAAGACCGAGGCGAAGGCCGCGAAGGCCATTGACATCGAGATACGCGGTATAGTCCTCGGGAACGTCTCTGCACCAGGTAGAGGGGTCCTCGCTGTCTTCTCCAACGATAATATTGAGAAGGGCTGCCGCATCGGCAACGCAGCGGGTCATCGGCCCAGCGGTATCCTGCGCGGTGCAGATGGGGATAATACCGTGGCGGCTGACCAGCCCGCGCGTTGGCTTGAGACCGACCGTACCGTTCATATGAGACGGCCATATAATAGAGCCGTCCGTTTCGGTCCCAATCGCAAGGGCACAGAGGTTTGCAGACATAGCGACCGCAGAGCCGGAGCTGCTGCCCCACACGTCACCCTCGGAGTTATAGGGATTGATGACCTGCCCGCCGCGAGAGCTGTAACCATTGCGCATACTGTACGACATATAGTTTGCAAGCTCTGTCATATTCGTTTTTCCCATGATGATAAGCCCTGCGTCGCGGAGCTTTTTGGCGACCGTGGCATCATAGGGCGCGAAATTGTCGTCTAAAGCGATCGACCCGGCTGATGTGCGCATTTTGTCATGCGTGTTGATATTGTCCTTGATCAGGATAGGGATCCCGTGCAGCGGGGAGCGGAGCTTGCCCTTGGCGCGTTCTCGATCCATTGCTTCCGCAATGTACAGGGCATCTGGATTCAGCTCCAAGACACTGTTGAGCTTGGGCCCGGATTTGTCGATCAAGGCGATGCGCTCCATATAGTTCAAAACGAGCTGGCGCGATGTGATCTGCCCAGATCCCAGCAGCTCTCGGATACGGGCCACAGTAAGTTCTTCCATTTGGATCATGCCATTTCCTCCGTTTTGTCTTATAGTATCTGTCCGGTCTCGACAAGATAAATGCCAAGGTAGATCTCAAGCGCTGTTTTCAAGGCATTCTCGTCTAAGCGGAAATTGCGATTGTGCAGCGAGTACTTGGCGCCGATCGCTTCATTCCTGATACCGACCCTGAAGAACGCTCCAGGGACATGCTCGAGATAACGGGAAAAATCCTCGCCGACCGGCGTAGGCATCATGAGGTGAAAAGGAATACCGAGCTTTTGAGCTGCACATTCGACGATCTCGGTCTCTCTCTTGCAGTTTACCACGGCGGGATAACCATGCTCATACTTGAAGGAATATTCCGTCCCGTACAATTCCGCAGCGGCTTTCACGGCGCCGTGGAGCTTATCGCGGATAAGCTCAGCGGTCTCTTTCTCATAACTCCGCACGGTCCCCTCGAGCCGAACACAAGGCGGGATCACATTATAGGTATTTCCTCCGTGAACGTTGCACGTGCTGATCACAGCTGTTGTATAAGGAGAAATAAAGCGAGATACGATCGAATTGATCTGAAGCGTCGCCGATGCGGCAGCGGAGACCGTGTCCTGCGTTTCATATGGACGAGAGCCATGACCGCCGTTTCCGAGAAATTCGACAAAGTATCCGTCAGACGCGGCGAAGGCAGCACCTGGGCAGATCCCGACGGACCCTGTCTCCAATTCCTCGGAAACATGGAATCCATAGATCCGATCCACTCCGTCCAGGCAGCCATCCTCTATCATGGGCAGTGCGCCTCCCGGGGGGATCTCTTCGGCATATTGGAAGATAAATACCACCTTGCCGCGTATAAGCTGTGCGTTCTCCTTCAGGGCTAGGGCACATGTCAGCAGGGAGCTGATGTGTGCATCGTGTCCGCATGCGTGCATAACGCCGGGGTTCTTGGAGCAGAAGGGAAGCCCTCTCGGCTCATCGATGGGAAGCGCGTCAAAATCTCCCCGAAATGCGATCGTCGGACCAGGCTGAGAGCCGGTGATCACAGCTACAACGCCGTTTTCACCGCAGCGTCTGTGCTCGATCCCGGCAGCATCGAGCTGTTCGGAGATGAATTGCGCATTTTCTCCCTCATGAAACGACAAGCAGGGATTTTCATGAAAATATCTTCTGAACTCAACAGCCTTATCGAACCATTCATTGGATATTTTCTTTATTGTTGTTATCATTTCTACCTCATATACCGTTTTGGGGGATGCCTCCATCCCCCAAAACGATCATCATTACCAAAGTGTATGATTTTTCATTTCCTTGAACAGGATCACAAACAGCAAAATAACTGTTGCCGAAAGGCCTGCAAGCACGAAATACATAAGACCGGAAAAGAATGCCTGGGACATATACAATACAGGTTCCATATTCTGCCTCCTTATTATTTGTTGATAGCCTTTGTGACTTGATTGTTAAGATCCTTCCACGTAAAGCTGTTATCCGGAGCGATCTTGGTGCCGATGCCGATGACGATAAATCCGATGCCGGCGGAGATGATCGGGGCGGCATAGGAGGAGATCGTGTAGTAGCCGATGAGACCGAGCACGACGCTGAGGATCATAGCGATCAGGACGGCGGTCTTGTTGACCTTCTTGTTGTACACACCAAACGCGATGGGCCAGATCGTTGCCGCAACGCCGGAGCCGGCGACATAGAGAAGTTGATACATACTGGCGGGCTGATTCCACACAAGGAGAATGGTGATAGCCGTCATACCCACCATGGTGTAACGAACATAGCGAACGACCTTTTCGTCCGGCGTATCAGGATGGAATGCGTTTTTGTAAATATCCTGAACAAGGAGGTTTGCGGACGCGGTGAGAACGGAGCTGACCGTAGAGGCAAGGGCGCTGTAAATGATGATGAGGACCAGAACGGCGCCGATGGGACCGAGCAGAGAGCTCACAACGATCGGAAAGACCATATTGACCTGCGGCACAACGTATCCGTTCGCCACGGCAATGAAAGCGAGAGAGCCGGCAATGATGGGAACGGTCGTCCAGATGAGGCCGCTGAGAATAAAGGACTTAAACGTGACCTCTTCCTTCGCGGCATAGATGCGCTGCCACCAAATGTTGCTGTGGAAGATCTCGCCTGTCGCAAAGAGGAAGTTGCTGCCGAGATACATGAGTCCAACGCCGCCGATCAGGTTCATAAGCTCCGGCTTCGCGGCCATAACACCGGTGTAGACATCGGCGGGGCTGAATTTGACAAAGGCGAGAACCGCTGTGACAAGCAGCATGATGAGGATCAGCATGGCCATGACAAAGTCCGTGGAGAGGATCGCCTTAAGGCCACCCTTGAGCGTATAGATCGTGCACACGATCATGATGAGCATCATACCAATGTGATATTCGAGTCCGGATAGAGCCTGAAGCAGAACGCCGCCTGCCATGGCCTGTGTCATAAGGAACGCGGTGAAGTACCATGCGGAGATGGCAAGGAACACGATCCACACCGGACGGCCGTAACGGCAGCGGATAAAGTCGCCGCTGGTGCAGCCGTTGGGCATGACTTTCTTGATGCGCAGGGCGAGCGGCGCAAAGATACAAAGACTCAGGCCCGCAGTCGCATAGCCGAAGCAGGCTATAATACCGATGGTATAGCCCTGCTCGGGCGCGGACATCGTGGTGTTGCCGGTGACCCACGCGGCAATAAGCGTCGCCGTGCTGAGTGCAAGGCCAACGTTACGGCCGGCGTACAGGAAGTCATTTGAACTCTTGTTGATTTTTTTGCCTACAAAGAAGCCAAACGAAAGCAGCATTATGGAAATAACGCCGACAATGAGCAGTGCAAGCTGCGGTGAAATGAAGGTTTCCAATGTCTTTTCCCCCTAACGTAATTTACTGTTCGTCCGCAAACGGATCTACGTTTTTGTATTTTCTGTTGCCGTGAATGATATAGTAGACTACACACAGATCGAGGATCACGCCAATGCAGAAAATAGCCACTGCGACCGAATAACCCATTTTCTATCTCCTTTCTCAACACTTTATTGCAGTTCCTCAGTAGAGTGTTTTTATATTATAAATTCTGAATAAGTATCCGTAAAATATAAAATAGTTATATATCTATATAAAATTTCATATATTAAAAACCCCTATGATCTGATATAATAAAAATCACAGAGAGCTCGGCAGTTGTTCTTGACCGCCGGAAATGGCAAAGGGGGATCCTCAGATGACATTACAGCAGCTTGTCTATGCGGTGGAGGCATACCGTCGAGGCTCCATAACAAGCGCGGCGCAGGCGCTGTATATGGCGCAGCCGAACCTCAGCGCGGCCATACGAGAGCTGGAGAAGGAAATAGGATATCTGATATTTGTCAGGACCAAAAACGGCATCGAGTGTACAGAGCGGGGAAAGGAATTCATTCTTCTCGCTTCGGACATCGTAAACCGTTTCGAAAATCTCAACAACCTGCACGGTGAGAGGGATGGCCAAACTCATATGCTCTCTATCGTGACCGCGCGCTCCTCCGAGATCTGCGACAGAGCAAGGCGATATGCAAACGCCTTTATTGAGGCGGGCAGGCTCTTCAAATTGCAGTTTAAGGAAAGCACCAATCTGGATGTGATCTACGATGTTGTCTCAGGCAACTCGGATATTGGGATCATACGCGCCAATACAAACGATGTGCAGTATTTTTTCCACCTTGCCGAGAGCAAGGGGCTGCGGCTGCAGCAGCTTCCACCCGCACCCTATGTGCTGCTTTTCTCGAAAAACCATCCGCTTGCCGACGAGCCGGTGATCGCCGCCGAGATGCTTGAGCCATATACCGAAGTCATACATGGGGACTATGAGATGCCCATGTATCCTTATTCCAATTATCACTACCACAGCTTTTTGAAGACCGTGGATAAGAAGAATGTCATATTTGTTACCGATCGAGGGTCCTTGATGGATATGCTCTCCGGCGTGTATGGCAGCTATGTGTGGACAAGCACAACGCATCAGTCCCTGAAGGACGCTTATTCCCTCGTTGAACGAGAATGCTCCGCGCCGCCGGTCATGGGAACAGACGCGATAGTGACTGACAAGAGCCGGCCGATCACGACGGATATGCAGGGCTTTATTGACCTTTTACTGAGCGAGTCGGAAAAGTAATCTGGGAGGACGCTTAAAGGAACATCTCGGTCTCTCCGCCAAGCGCTTCAGTGAAGTGAAGAAGGAAACGGGCCTGTAAAAGAAATGGCCGCAAGCGCCGCGCAGCTGTGCTGCGCGGCGCTCTCCTTTCATGTTCTGCACTGCCGCCCGGTATGATCGATGTATGTTTCCTCGCCTGTCAGCAGGATGCTGGAGATCGGCACGATCTCATAGCCCTCGCCGAGCAGATAGCTGAGAATGTCCGGCAGCGCCTCCGGCGTATGCTCGCCCGCGTTGTGGAAGAGCACGATGGAGCCGTTCGTCA
>CAMEHJ010000067.1 GCA_945917385.1 uncultured bacterium | reverse complement strand
CGTCGAAAACATCGTCGCTCAGGCAAAGGGCCTGATGAAGTAAGGTTCTTATTGCAAAAGCAATGAACATAAAAACACAAAACAAAAAGAAAAAGGAGAAAGAAATGAAAAAAGTTCTGGCACTCGTACTTGCAATGTGCATGGTCTTTGCACTTTGCGCATGCGGCAGCTCCGCTTCCACCGCTCCTGCTGCTTCCTCCGCTCCCGCTGCTTCCTCCGCACCCGCAGCAGCCTCCGATGCTAACGCAGACATCGAAAAGCTCGCCATCGACCTGACCTGCAACGGCCAGTCTGACGCAGCAAACGACTGCATCGGCGCAAACCTCTTCAAGCAGTACATTGAAGAGAAGTCCGGCGGCAAGATCACCGTCACCGTTTACAACAACGACCAGCTCGCCGGCGGCGACATGACCAAGGGCCTTGAGCTTGTCATGGACGGCACCGTTCAGATCGACATCCACTCCACCTCCATCATCTCCCGCGTTGACAACAGACTGATGGTCTCCTGCCTGCCCTGGACCTTCTCCGACTACCAGGCTTGCGAGGACGCTTTCTTCGGCAAGGGCGGCGAGTTCGTAGCTGAAGTTCTCGCCGGTCACGGCCTGACCTACCTCGGCGCTCTCCACAACGGCTTCAAGTGCATGACCTCCAACAAGTGCCAGATCACCAAGCCCGCAGACCTCGTTGGTCAGAAGATCCGCACTCCGGGCGGCGACCTCTGGAACGGCTTCTGGGGCGCACTCGGCGCATCCCCCCAGGCAATGAGCTGGGCAGAGGTTTACACTGCAATGCAGCAGGGCACCATTGACGGCCACGACAACAGCCCCTCCACCATCAACTCCGCAAACGTTCAGGAAGTTCAGAAGTACATCACCGTTTCCAACCACACCTACGAAGCATTCACCTGGACCGCAAACACCGCATGGCTTGAGAGCCTGAACGAGCCCACCCAGGCACTCATCAAGGAGTGCGCAAAGCAGGCTTGCCTTGATGCAAACGACATCATCGAGGCCAATATGCAGAGCATCCTCGACAGCTGGACCAACAACGAGATCTACGTTCTCTCCCCTGAGGAAGTTCAGGTCTTCAAAGACGCCGTTAAGGACGTCACCGCTGAGTTTGCAGCTCAGTACGGCCCCGAGGCATGCGCCGCATTTGACATCACTGTCGCATAATCAACGCCTCTTTTTGGCAATTCGCTGAACAAAAGAAAGACACAGGCTTCTTAAAAACTAAGAAGCCTGTGTCGATATAAGGGACTGTTTATTTAATAGAAAAGAGGTTTGAAGTGAAAAAAGCAAGAAAGATTTTCAACGAGATTGAAGACAATCTCCTTGCCGCAATGATATTGGTCATGGCCATTCTGGCTTTTGTGAACGTCATTGCAAGATATGTCTTCCTCGCGTCCTTCCCCTGGGTTGAGGAGCTTAACCGACTCGGCCTTGTCATTCTCTCCTACATGGGCGCGGCTGTTGCCCTCAAAAACAATGCGCACCTCGGCCTTACCATCGTCACCGACAAGCTCCCCAAAAAGGCACAGAAGGTCGTCGCCGCTTTCGGCTGTGTGTGCGGCGTATTCTTCTGCGCAATCGCCGTTTACTACGGCTTTATTATGGTTATCAGCGAGAAGAGCCACAATGTCCTCACGCAGGGTATGCAGTGGCCCGAATACCTGTTCGGTATGTGGCTGCCCATCGGCTGCATTGTTCTCGGAATAAGATTTATTCAGTTAGGCATCTACACCTTTACCGGCAAAACTTTCTATGAAGAGGAGGAAACCAAGTAATGAGCGCTGTAATACTGTTCGGTCTGTTCTTCTTCCTTCTGTTCCTTAATGTTCCCATCGCTATCTCCCTCGGCGTTTCCAGTGTTGTGACAACCATGATAGTAAAGCCGGCCATGATGTCCACCATCGCGACCAACCTTTACTCATCTACCAATACATACGTTCTGCTGGCCATCCCCTTCTTCATCCTCGCAGGCAACATCATGGAGGTCAGCGGCATCTCCACCAAGCTTATCAACTTCTTCAACTCCCTCGTCGGCCACACCAAGCACGGCACCGCAATGGTCTGCGTTATCGTCGCGTGCTTCTTCGCAGCGATCTCCGGCTCCGGCCCGGCTACCGTTGCCGCGCTCGGCGGTATCCTCATCCCCGCCATGAACGAGTCCGGCTATGAGAAGTCCACCAGCGCCGCTCTTATGAGCACCGCCGGCGCCATCGGCATCGTCATTCCGCCCTCCATCACCTTCGTCGTCTACGGCTCCGTCACCGGCACCTCCGTCGGGTCCCTGTTCATGTCCGGTATCATCCCCGGCATCCTCATCGGCTTTGCCATCTACTGGACAATGGTTATCACCTCCCGCGGCCGCGTGCTGCACAGCCGCCCCAAGTGCTCCGGCAAGGAACGCTGGGCAGCCTTCAAGGACGCCGTCTGGGGTCTGCTGATGCCCGTAATCATCCTCGGCGGTATCTACGGCGGCATCTTCACCCCGACCGAAGCCGCTGCGGTCTCCGCAATCTACGGCTTTGTCGTCGGCATCTTCGTTTACAGATCCGTCAATGTCAAGGGCATAATCCGCATCCTCAAGCAGACCGCGTCCCAGACTGCCGTCGTCATGCTCATCATCGGCTGCGCCGCCGTTTTCGGCAAGGTCCTCACCTTCACCGGCATCGCCGCCTCCGCGAGCAAGGCGCTCATCTCCATCGCAAACGGCAACAAGTACATATTCCTGCTCATGGTCAATATCATACTTGTCATTGCCGGCTGCTTCATCGACGCAAACTCCGCACTCTACATTCTCTGCCCCATCCTCTTCCCCATTGCAAAGCAGCTTGGCGTCAACCCTGTCCACCTCGGTGCGGTCATGGTTGTTAACCTCGCGCTCGGTCTTATCACCCCGCCCGTCGGCGTCAACCTCTTCACCGGCTGCGGTGTTGCCGGCATTACGCTCAATGAGATGGTCAAGAAGATCTGGCCGTTCGTTATTGCGGTTCTCATTGTTTTGCTTATCGTTACCTACGTTCCGGCAATACCGATGCTCCTCCCGAACCTGATGGGCTGATAAATTCACAAAAAAAGAAAGGCACTTTTATGAGAGCAGGATATATTGACGATATCAGATCGGCATGTTTCAGAGACGATATGCCGGAACCTCAGCTCGCTGAAAACCAGCGCGACTGGGTAAAAATCAAGGTCCGCTGCTGCGGTATCTGCGGCTCCGAGGTACACGCGTACCACGGTCTGCACCCGTTCCGCATTCCGCCCCTCGTGTCCGGTCACGAGGCGGCCGGCGACGTGGTTGAGGTCGGCCCCGACGTAAAGAACTTCAAGGTCGGTGACCGCGTCGTTGTGGAGCCTCACTACGGCTGCGGCGAGTGCTGGTACTGCAAGCACGGGCTGTACAACGTCTGCACCAACAAGAAGGTGCTCGGCGCAGGCGGCTGGAGCGGGGCTCTCGGCGAGTACATCGTCACCCCCGAGAAGACCGTTATCCATCTGGCAGACAACCTCAGCTATGAGGAAGGTGCCCTGATTGAGCCGGTCGCAAACGGTATGTACGCCGTCCGTAATTCCAACATCACCGAGGAGTCCACCATCTGCATCATCGGCGCAGGCCCCATCGGCATCGGTGACTTCCTCTGCGCAAAGCTCTATAACCCCAAGCTCATCGTCATGGTCGATATCTCCGACTTCAACCTCGGCAAGGCAAAGGAGATGGGCGCGGAAGTGCTCGTCAACAGCCGCAGCGAGAACCTCTATGACCGCATCATGGAGCTGACCGACGGCCTTGGCGTGGACATGACCTTCCTCGCTTTCGGCGACGAGCCGACCCTCAATCAGGCGGCCTCCATTACCCGCCGCGGCGGTCAGATGATTCAGCACGCCCTGATGGTTGACGGCATCGGCTTCCCCTACCGCATCCACCAGCAGCATGAGCTTGACTTCAAGGCGTACAATATGTACCGCCGCGAGGACTTTGAGCTTATCTGCGACGCAATAGCGGAGGGCAGGATGGATCTGAGCCACTTTGTCACCCAGCGCTACCCCATCGAGCAGTTCAAGGAAGCCATGATAATGGCCGACAAGCGCCCCGAACCCGTCCTCAAGGTTATGATGGAGTTCTGAGAAAAAAAGCATAATAAAAAGGTGCTGCCTCACCATTTCAGCGAGACAGCATCTTTTTTTATACTCTCATTTCAGTCTTACCGTCAGCATGACGGGGTTGTGGTCGGAGTTTTCAAAGCCGAGGTCAACGGTCTCAACGCTCACTGCCTCCACATTCGGAGACACGATGAAGCCGTCGATGACATAGTGCTGGGTGTTTACCTCGTCGCTTTCGTCATAGGGCTGATTGAGCAGGCGGCAGGTAGGAACGCTCAGGTCGTACTTGAACTCAAAGCCCTCCGGCAGCAGGTCGTCATCAAGCTCTCCGGGCAGCCACAGCTCCTCATGGGTGTTGGGATACGCCGTGAGCGCACTGGGGAAGCACTGGTTAAAGTCTCCGCCGGTGATGACGTAGTTGCCCTTACGGTACTCGCTCTCTATAAACTCACGAAGCTGCTTTGTCTGTGCTATCTTGCCCTCGCCGCTGTCGTAGGCTTCGAGGTGACAGTTCACAAGTACAAGCTGTCTGTCGCTGCCCTCAATGGGGAGATAGCTCACGAGCAGGCAGCGCTTGAGATTTGCGATTCTGACAGGCCAGTCAAACGGGCAGTGCAGGGCAAGGCGCTGTGCGCTGTCAATTTCGTTTTGCGAGATCGTCAGCAAACCGCTGTCCACTCTGCCTATCGGCGGCACCGGATAGGGCACAAATTTGCACAGGAAATTCGGCGCGTACGCCTTCACTCCGTCAAAGAACTCCGTCTCGTCGATATCGTAGGTTCTTGAAGAGGCTCTGTCAACCTCCTGGAGCAATACGACGTCGGCGCCGCTCCCGCGGACAAAGTCCGAAATGCCGGAAATGTACTTTTCGACAGTCGCCCTGTCGGCACTTTTGACGTTCTTTCCGCCGTCCATGAAGAAGTCCGAGCCTTCACCGAGTCCGGCGTAGCCGATGTTCCATGTGAGAATACGTATCTCACTTACCGCATCGAGCTTTTCGGCGCTCCCCTCAACGCCGGCCGTCTCTGCCGGCTCCGGTCTGTACTCTGTCGCCGTGAGCCAGCCGATGCCCAGCGCGGCTGTGACAACAACACACAGCAGCACGCCAAGAAGAATTTTGAGCAGTTTTTTCATGTCGCATCCCCAATCTTATTTAATGGGTAAAACTTTGCCATATCGTCAACATACTCTTTTCTCACTCTGCCGCGGCAGGCGAGATATTCAAGGTGCGCGCGCACCTCGCTTGCGGCGAACATTTTCTGCCCCTTCGGGAAGTTCTCCCAGCCGCCCTCGTATCTGAGGTTCCACTGCATGAACGCTGCCAGCTCATAGGCGCTTGAGCCGGGATGCTCGTTCAGGAGATCCTCCGTCTCCTTCACGCGCTTTCCGTGGTGCTCGATGATCTCGTCCACCCGCTCCGCGAGAGAGCCTGTCACCTGTCTGTGCGCGGGCATCAGCAGCTTCACATCAAGGTCCCTTATCTTCATGAGGCTGTGCACATAGTCGCCCAGAGAATCTATGCGCGAGCTCCAGTGCGCGATGTTCGGAGTGATGCTGAAAAGCACATGGTCGCCGGTAAACATATACTTTTTGTCCGGCTCATAAAGGCACATATGCCCCGGCGTATGCCCCGGCGTGTGAATGGTCACGAAGCGATAGCCGCCGTATTCTAAAACCTCCCCGTCGTCGATGGGGGTATATTTGTCAAAGGTCTCCGGCGGATAGGTCTTCATGTCCGCCTTTGCGCTCTCCGCGGCCTCGGTTTCCGGGAAGCCGAGCCTTCTCCTGTTGTCTATCCACGCCTTGGGGTCCTGTTCGCCTACGGTGAGCAGCTTCATTTTTACGTCGATTCTGCCCATATAAACCTTCATACCCTCCCTGTACAGTTCGGGTACAAGGCCGAGATGGTCCGGATGAAAATGCGTGAGGAAGATATCGGTCTTATCAAGGTCGACCTCGAGCTCCTCAAGCCCCCTGAAACGCGCCGTCCGTGCCGCCTCCCTGCGCTCGCCCGTGTCGATGAGCAGGTTTCTGTCCTCCCCTTTAACGACGTAGACGTTAAGATTTTTCAGCGGACTTCTGGGCATATCCACATCAATGCGGTAGATGTTTTCTGCGAGTTTTACAGCCATTATTTCACCTGTGTATCAATTAATATTTATAATATAAGCCTAACAGATTAGGCTGATTAATACAAGTGTGTTTATTAAATTTTCACGGCCTTGTGGACAAGAAGGTATGGAGAATGAAAAATGAAGAATACAAACAGAAAATCCTGCCGAAGTTCGACAGGATTTTCTGTTTGGTGCTCCAGCAGGGATTCGAACCCTGGTGACTGCCGCACGCGGCAGTCCCTTCTCCGCTTCGCTCAAAAATGCTTCGCATTTGGTGTCCAGAGTTCGAATCCTTGGTTCAACTCGGCAGAAAAAC
>CAMEHJ010000066.1 GCA_945917385.1 uncultured bacterium | reverse complement strand
CGGCATGATCCTCGGCGAGGGCGGCATCAAGATGTCCAAGTCCCGCGGCAACGTCGTCAATCCCAACGACATCGTCAACCAGTACGGCGCGGACACCATGCGTCTTTACATCATGTTCATCGGCGACTTTGAGAAGGCCGTTATCTGGTCTAACGAGGCCGTCAAGGGCTGCAAGCGCTTCCTTGACCGCTGCTGGGGTCTGATGGACATCGCGAGCGACGATATGAATGTCTCCGCGAAGAACGAGTCCATTATCCACAAGACCATCAAGAAGGTCACCGAGGATATCGACACCCTCAAAATGAACACCGCTATCGCGGCGCTCATGACCATGGTCAACTCCTTCTACGCAAACGGCGTTACAAAGGGCGACCTTGAGTATCTGATGCTTTTGCTGTCTCCGTTTGCGCCGCACATGGTCGAGGAGATGTGGGAGCTGACCGGCTTTGCCGCAAAGTACGGCAGGATGGCAATGCAGATGGATTGGCCGAAGCACGACGAGGCCAAGACCCACGACGCCGAGCGCGAGATGGCGGTTCAGGTAAACGGCAAGCTGCGCAGCACCATCATCGTCGCGGCTGACGCGGACGAGGAGACCATTATCTCCGCCGCCTGCGAGGATGAGAAGATCAAGCGCCAGATGGAGGGCATGGAGCTCGTCAGAACCATCGTCGTGAAGAACAAGATCGTAAATTTGATACTCAAGCCGAAAAAGTAATATTGACAATCTGCGATTCAGCCGTTATAATGTGTATGTTAAAAGCCAATTATGTTAGAGCCTGATACAGTTTAACAGCTCATCAGTCAGTGTGTTCTGTTAAGTGCTTGTTTACCGCAGTTGTTACGGCACAGTTCCACGATGCTTCTGATAGAATTAGTTGGCCCTTGAAGCGCCGTCAGGCGTATTTGGAGGGAGGGAAATACATGTCTGAAATCTACGTCAAGGAGAATGAGTCTCTGGACAATGCTTTAAAGAGATTCAAACGCAGCTGCGCCAAGTCCGGCGTTCTGGCAGATCTGAGAAAGAAGGAGTACTACCAGAGCCCCAGCGTTAAGCGCCGCAAGAAGTCCGAGGCTGCCCGCAAGAACAAGAATAAGCGTTACTACTGATTAACATTAAAGGGACTGCTTTTGCAGTCCCTTTTAATCTTTATGCAGCAAAAATACCTGATGCCGATTCAGCATCAGGTATTTTTACGTTATTGTGATAAGACGGCGCTCAGCCTTCGGGCGGCGCGCACTCGACCAGCTTGCCGATGATGACATAGCGGCCGTTGTCAATCTCATAGGTGCAGGTGGAGAGAGTGACGATCTGATCATCGACATCCACCTCAACATCGGACTGGAAGGTGGAGGATGCCTTTGCCGACTCTATGTACGCGAGGAACTGCTCCTCCGTCTCAAAGTCAAAGGCGTAGATGTAGGAGGTAGACTCTGTGATAAGCCCCGCAACGATGTCAACGCGGTAATACTTATCAGGGGTCGCGATGTAGAGACAGGGGTGCTCCGGGTAGTAGGCTGCGTCGCGGTACTTTCTGAGGCTTGCGAACATGGAGCCGTCGTTCATGTTGTGGCCGTAGATAACGGTGTTCTTGCAGGAGAAATCCGCAGGCTCCCGGCAGTCGATGAAAATGGAGCCGTTGAGGTTGAAGTCGCCGTTATGAAGATGCTCAAGATAAAAGACGTTGTCCTCGCCGTAGACGATGGGATAGTTGATGGGCGTATTCTCGCTGTAAATCCAGCCGACGGCGTCCTTGCTGGTCTGTCTGAGTGTCTCAAAGTCCACCTTGAAGGGGAAAACTTCTTTAACAGGCTCGGTGGATTCGGGCGCTTCTCCCGTGCCGGGAGTGACAGAGGGCGTGGGTGAGGGAGAGACGGTGACGACAAACTGGTTTGAAAGTCCCGTGTACTCCTTGGCGGCCTTGCGGTAGCCGATGATCGTGGACGCGATTTTATAAGCGCTGAATGCAAAAATAATAATAAATACAACGCATACTGCGATGAGTGCGGTTCTCAATGATTTTTTAATAATGATCCCCATCCTTTTTTTGAGTAATATATGAGAGCATCATGTGCTGTTTCTTAGACGAAAAAACACCTGCTTTGTTCTCTGTGTCGTTCAATTATACAATATCCGACAATAAAATAAAAGACCTATTTTATGTAAATTAATAAATTATTTTTAAAATGATTCTCCCGTACAGCCTGTGCTGTACGGGAGAAATTGTTTTATTTGATTATCAGAAGATTGCGACAACTGCGCCGTTATAGGTATTGGCAATGTATTCCTTGACTGCATCGGTGGTGAGAGCCTTTACGAGAGCGGTGATCTTCTCGCTGTTCTCTTCACCTGCACGGCAGGCGATGATGTTCGCGTAGGTCTGGGCGGCGTCGCCGTCGGTGCTCTCAACTGCGAGAGCGTCGGAGCAGTGGAGGCCGGCTGCAAGTGCGTAGTTGCCGTTGATGACGGCCGCGCTGCCGACTTCGGAGTTTGCAAGCTGGGCGGGGACGGTGTCTGCCTGAACGGCGACGACATTGTAGCCGTGTGCGTCAACGATGTCGAGCGTGGTGATGCCGGTGTCGATGTTAACGGCAGGGTCAAGCTCTACAAGGCCTTCCTGAGCAAGAAGGAGAAGCGCGCGGGTCTCGTTGGAGCCGTCTGCGGGGACAACGATGGTAGCGCCGTCGGCGATCTCCGCGACAGTTGTGATGCCGTTGCCGTAAAGACCGAAGGGCTCGTAGTGGATGGAGGCGGCGGAGACGAGGTTGGTGCCGTTGGACTCATTGAAGTAGTTGAGGTAGGGGGTGTGCTGGAAGTAGTTTGCGTCGAGAGTACCCTCGTCAAGTGCCTGGTTGGGGAGGACGTAATCGTCGTAGATGACTATATCAAGCTCGTAGCCCTCGGCTGCAAGTGCGTCCTTGACCTGCTCAAGGATTTCACCGTGGGGAGTAGAGGTGGCGCCGACGACAATTTTTTCAAGCTCTGCGGGTGCTTCAGACGCTGCGGGAGCTTCGGATGCTGCGGGAGCTTCGGATGCTGCGGGAGCGGAAGTAGCAGCGGGAGCGGAGCTGCCGCAGGCGGCAAATGCGAGAGCGATAGAGAGGGTGAGAAGGATGGCAATATACTTTTTCATTTTGATTTTCTCCTTTTGTGTTTACATATAATGGTTGAAATAATTTGGTTTACATAAATTTGATTTCGGGATTATATGAAACACATTCGGAACCGGCAGAGGCCGGTGAAGATGATGCTTTGGTTTTTCACTTTTGTACCTCACTTGATGCGCTTGTCGGTCTTTCTGGCAATGTAGGTGCCGACGATTTGGATTACCTGCACTATAATTACAGTCAGGAACACGCATATCCATGTGATATCCGCATTGCTGCGCTGGTGCCCGTAGATAATGGCTATCTGCCCGAGGCCGGTGCCGCCGATCGTAGCTGCCATGGCGGAGTAGCCGAGGATAGTGACCATGGAGATCACAGCGCCGTGGATGAGCGCGGGCTTTGCCTCAGGGAGCAGAACCTTCATGATTATCTGGAGGTTTGTGCAGCCCATGGACTGTGCCGCCTCAATAACGCCCGCATTGACCTCCTTTATGGAGCCTTCAACCATTCGCGCCACATAGGGGGCGGCGGCGATGATCAGCATGACGATGACGGCGCCGTTGCCGAGGCTCTTGCCGAGGATGAACTTTGCCACCGGGAGCATGGCTACCATCAGGATAACGAAGGGGATGCTGCGGAAGAAGTTGACTATGAAGCCTAAAATCCGGTTGACCCAAGGGGTCGGGCGGATACCGTTCCGGTCAGTAACGCTGAGAATGATGCCGAGGGGCAGGCCGATGAGATAGGCGAAAAAGGAGGAGATGACCGTCATGTACAGCGTCTCAAAAATGCCGAGCTGAATTAAACCTTTCGCCCAGAGCTTGAAAAACATTTCGGAGAGCATTCAGTTTTCCTCCTTCCATGAAAGTCCGCTGTTTTTTACCCAGCTTAAAACCTTGTCCGCCTGTCTTTCGTCGGCGGGAAGCTCGACTATCGTGTGGCCGTAGATCGCGCCCTCATACTCGCGTGTATCGGCAAAGAGGATGCTTACGGGCGCCTGACAGTCCAGTATCATCTTTGCGATTACCGGCTCGCGGGTGCTCTGCCCGTCGAAGATGAGGCGGAGCTTCTTGCCGCCGGTGGTGTCGAGCGCGGCTCTGTCCTGCGGGAGGATAAGCTCTCTTGCGATGTCGGAGCGGGGATTGGTGAACACGTCGCTCACCTTGCCAAGCTCTGCAATGCGGCTGTTGTCTATGACGGCGACGCGGTCGCATATCTGGTCGATAACCTTCATCTCGTGGGTGATAACGACTATCGTAACGCCCATCGTGTCGTTTATCGTGCGCAGCAGCTCCAGAATCGAACGGGTTGTGTTCGGGTCAAGGGCACTGGTCGCCTCGTCGCAGAGGAGGTATTTGGGCTTGGTTGCAAGGGCTCTTGCGATGGCGACGCGCTGCTTCTGACCGCCGGAGAGCTGGGAGGGGTAGGCGTTTTTCCTGTCGGACAGCCCGACTATCTTCAAAAGCTCCTCCGCCCTTGCCTTCGCGTCCTGAGATTTCCAGCCGGAAATCTCAAGCGGGAAGCAGACATTTTTGAGGACATTGCGCTGCTCAAGCAGATTGAAGCCCTGAAATATCATTGAAATGCTCCTGCGCATATTGAGAAGTTCTCTCTGCGGCATATCCGTAAGATTCTTCCCGTCGATGATGACCTTGCCGCTTGTGGGGCGTTCGAGAAGATTTATACAGCGGACGAGAGTGGATTTTCCCGCGCCGGAAAGACCGATGATGCCGAATATCTCACCGTCGTTTATCGTGATGCTGATATCCTGCAGCGCCTCAACGGTGCCGTTTGCGGTGTGGAAGGTTTTGCTCAGACCCTGGAGCTCTATCATGTTTGGCGGACATCCTTTCTGACAAAAAAACAGGCTCTGAAAACTCACGATGTTTTCAGAGCCTGTTGATTAAGTAGATTAATTCAGGATATGAAACAAGGCGAGTCGTATTTTTGGGCGCGCATCATCATGCACATGCTGCACATGTACATCATATCCATCATCATGCTGTTGACATTGATGTTACGCATTAGACCCGTCTCCTTTCAAAAGTATGGCTGAATTATAGTCTTCCTGTCATATAAAGTCAATAGTGAATTTAACTAATAAAATTGCTGAAGCGAGGGAAAAGATTTTCGGTATTTCCCTAAACTTTTTATTTCCAGAAATCGAGTGCGCTGTCATCCATTCCGATATTCTTCGCTTTGAATACTGGGTTGCGGCCCTCGGCCTTCTGGCTGCAGTAGTCATCAAGAGCCTTGTAAACGACCTTGCCGAGCACAACGCAGGCGGGAATGTTGACAAAGCACATGAACGCCATCGTGATATCCGCGATCGCCCACGCAGCGGACATAGAGATACCCGCGCCTACAAAAATAACCAGCGCATCGAATATGTAGAAGATGAGCATGACTTTTTTGGAGGGCCGCTTATTGCGGTTCAGAAAAGCGATGGCATTGTCGCAGTAGTAGAGATTGCCGATGAGCGTGGTGAACCCGAAGAGAATCAGAGAGAAGGTGACAAAAACGGTGCCGAAGCCGGAGCCGAACAGGGTGGAGGCCGCAAGCTGGACATAGCGCACGCCCGCAATATCGGCAGAGGGAGCGACGCCGGAGCACATACACATGAGTGCGGTGGCGGTGCAGATAACGATCGTGTCAAGAAATACGGAGAACATCTGCACAAGACCCTGCTTTACCGGGTGGGAGACATCAGCAGCAGCCGCCGCGTTCGGGGCGGAGCCTACGCCCGCCTCGTTGGAGTACAGGCCGCGCTTGATGCCGTAAGTCATGCACGAACCGGCAACGCCGCCGAAGATGGCCCTGAAGTCGAAAGCGTCGCGCACGATCTCGGCAAAGACCGCAGGGATGAGAGATATATTGGCAAAGACGATGACGAGAGAGACGATAACATAGACAAGACCCATAACCGGCACAACGGAGCTTGCGACGTTTGCAACGCGCTTGCCGCCGCCGACGAGACACCAGAATACGATGACGGCGAACACGGCGCCGATTATCCACGGGGTGACGGAGGGGTTATAGAAGGGATATGCCTTGAAGGAGTCCTGAATATTATACGAGCAGAGAAGATTAAAACCAAAGGAATAGGTGATTATGAGAAAAAACGCAAACGCGCAGGCAAGGCCGCGGTTATGCAGCGCATCCTCAATGTAGTACGCGGGGCCGCCGTAGCTTGAGCCGTCCTTATCGCGGCGCTTGTATATCTGGGCAAGCGTGCTTTCAACAAAGGCGGAGGCCATGCCGATAAGCGCGATTATCCACATCCACATCGCCGCGCCGAAGCCGCCGAGACAGATGGCCGTCGCAACGCCGACAATGTTGCCGGTGCCGACACGGGAGGCTGTGGACACCATCAGCGCCTTGAACGAGGACATACCGCCTTCATGCGGCTTTTCGGAAATTACTCTGACTGCCTCACCGAAAAGGCGAAGCTGCA
>CAMEHJ010000065.1 GCA_945917385.1 uncultured bacterium | reverse complement strand
TGATCGGTATGTGCGCCACCATGGCCATTACCACCACGCTCTTCAACGGCGTCGGTATGGGTCTGTCCGTTCTCATCATCCTGACCTGCTGCAACGTGGTCGTTTCCGCGATCCGCAAGGTCATCCCGAACGAAATCCGTCTTGCAATCTTCGTCGTTGTCATCGCGGGCTTCGTTACCATCGTTGACCTGCTGCTGCAGGCGTTCATCCCCGCACTGAGCGCAGCTCTCGGCGTGTTCATCCCCCTTATCGTCGTCAACTGCATCATCATCGGCCGCGCGGAAGCGTTCTGCCAGAAAAACCCCATCGGCCCCTCTTTCTTCGACGGTATCTTCCAGGGCTTCGGCTACACCTGCGTGCTTATCGTAATGTGCGTTGTGCGTGAGCTGCTCGGCAGCGGCCGCTTCGGCGGCGGTCTTATCGACCTCGCCAAGGGCATCACCATGGACGGCACCGGCGCCGGCATCCAGATCTTCCCCTCCACCTACGGTGCCGCTATCCTCAACCTCCCGTTCGGCGGCTTCCTTACTCTCGGCTGCCTGATCGCTCTCATGCAGTACGCACTCAAGAAGTCTGCCAAGAAAAAAGAGCTTGCCGAAAAAGCTGCAAAGGAGGCAGATGAATAATGCTTACCAACATCATTTCCATCTCTCTCGGCGCAATTCTCGTAAATAACTTCATCTTCTCGTAGTTTCTCGGCTGCTGCCCCTTCCTTGGCTGCTCCAGCAAGGTTGACACCGCCACCGGCATGGGTCTTGCGGTTATCTTCGTTATGGGTCTTGCATCCGCGATCTGCTGGGTCATCAATGAGTACATACTCGTTGCCCTTCACCTTGAGTTCCTTCAGACTCTGGCCTTTATTCTGGTCATTGCCGCACTGGTTCAGTTCGTCGAAATGTTCCTGAAGAAGTCCGTACCCTCCCTGTACTCCGCGCTGGGCATCTACCTGCCCCTTATCACCACCAACTGCGCGGTTCTCGGCGTTGTTCTGCTGAACGTACAGAACAGCTACAACTTCATTGAGTCCGTTGTCTACGGTATCACCGGCGGCGTCGGCTTCATGCTCGCTATCGTTCTGTTCGCAAGCGTGCGTGAGCGCGTTCAGTTCTCCGATTACCCCGAATGCTTTGAGGGCTTCCCCATCTGCCTCGTTTCCGCCGCTCTGCTGGCACTTGCCTTCATGGGCTTCAGCGGCATGAAGATTTTCTAAGGAGGGTTAAGAAACATGACTACTATTCTTCTCTCCATTGCCGTTCTCGGCGTACTCGGCGCAGTCTTCGGCGCTATTCTCGCTTTTGCCGCGAAGATATTCTATGTTGAAGTAGACCCCAAGCAGGAACAGGTTCGTGAGTGCCTTGCCGGCGCAAACTGCGGCGGCTGCGGTTACCCCGGCTGTGACGGCTACGCTGCCGCAGTCGCCAAGGGCGAAGCGCCCACCAACAAGTGCGTTGCGGGCGGCGCGGAGGCGGCTGCCAAGATCGCCGAGATCATGGGCGTGTCCGCGGGCGCTGCCGAAAAGATGGTCGCGTTCGTACCCTGCTCCGGCGCGGAAGGCGTTGCGGAAAAGCGCTTCAACTACAACGGTCCCCAGGATTGCCAGGCGGCAATGCTGTTCGGCGGCAAGAGCAATAAGCTCTGCACCTTCGCCTGCATCGGTCTCGGCAACTGCGTCAAGGCCTGCCAGTTCGACGCGATGCACATCGTCAACGGTGTCGCCAAGGTTGACCGCGACAAGTGTGTCGGCTGCGGCGCCTGCGTCGATACCTGCCCGAAGAGCATCGTGAAGCTCATCCCCGAAAGCCAGAAGATCATGCCTGTCTGCCGCAATATGGACAAGGGCGCACAGGTCATGAAGATCTGCTCCGCCGGCTGCATCGGCTGCATGAAGTGCCAGCGCGAGTGTCCCGCGGACGCGATCGTTGTCAAAGACAATCTCGCCACCGTCGATACCTCCAAGTGCGTCGGCTGCGGCCACTGCGCGGATATCTGCCCGCGCCACATCATCACCTGGTTCGGAAAGTAATTTCGCAGGCAATACAAAAAAGAGCATCCGCCGTCGGCGGATGCTCTTTTTCAGCTTGTCAAAAAATGGCTTTTTACACTCTGCCGGCACCCGAAGCCAAACAAACGGTTTCGGGTGCTTTTGTTTGTCAACACACGACGTTCTTTAACGATTTACACTCCTTGACAAAACTGCCTGTGTTTGCTATTATTGGTTTACAAACCATTGGCTTATAAACCAAAATTTGGAGATCAATTTTTATGCCATGAAGGTCTGCACAGCAGATTGCGGTGGTTTCGCAATCCTTTTGGCAGACATTCCGCCGCGGTTTGCCCGGTACGGCAATCAGGAAAGGAGACTGTATTTTATGAAATTAAAAAGGATTTTGGCCTGCACGCTGACGATGCTTCTGATGTTCAGCTTTCTGCCCGTCAGCGCGATGGCGGAAGATGTCAACGACCTGGACGGTATCACACTTAGTTCCAACGTTGACATAAATAACGGCGACTTTGTTACTGTTTCCGAAAATGTTACCGTCGGAACAAACTGCGGCATCGACGTAACCAACGAGGGCACCGTGGGAACCAACAGGGGAACCGTGGCAACCAACGAGGGAACCGTGGGAACCAACGAGGGAACCGTGGGAACCAACAAGGGAACCGTGGGAACCAACAAGGGAACCGTTCAGGCCAACCAGAAAACCGACACATCGGAAGGCACGATCACAAGCAACGAGGGAACCGTCGACGCCAACTTCGGCACTATCATAACAAACGAAGCCGACGGCTCGGTAGGTTTTTATTACGATGATACCGCAAAATACGGTGAATTGTGGGGATACCATATCAACGGCTCCCAAGGCAACTACGGCACCATTGGTACCAACGAAGGCACGGTCAGCACGAACGGCGGTTTGCGCTTCTACGCTGACCCGACCAGCAAGAGCGGGTATTCGATCCAGGAACATACCGGATGCGAAATAACAACCAATGAGGAGAGCGGCTTTGTCGTAAAGAATTCGGAAGGCAACAGCATAGGCACAAATAAAGGTACCGTTGTACTTAATGACGGCACAGTTGGAAATAATTCCGGCGAAGTCAAATTGAACTGCGGTACGGTCGAGAATGTAGAAGGCGGCACGCTGTATGATTACATTTCGCCCGACGGTGTAAATGAAACCAAAGAAGCCGTTACGGATACAGGCACATTCTATGGTATTCAGATTGACCAGGGCTGGGTCTATGACTTTGAGAAAGATGAGTATGTGACAGACGATAATGGGTATAATGTGTATTTGGACGGCTACGCTGCGCTGAACAGGCAGGAGGGCGAAACGGTTGACCTGTCCTCGCTGTTTACCTATGGAGACTATGAAGTCGCCGGCTATTTTGCAGACGAAAATGATTATGCAAGCGGCGCAACATATACCGTCGGTACTGCGCCGTCCTATCTGTCGCTTGTTTGGGGCAAGCTCAAAGCAGTCATTGCCCCCAACACCACCGGGACTGAGCCTGTCCTGCCTTTTGACCTCCCCGACAGCGTAGCGACAAAGGATGTTACGGTCGGCACCGACGTCAAGGTGAATGGTGTGATCTTCAGGGTCATCGAAATGGACGAAGACTCCATTACGGTTGTCACCATGTGTGATCTGTCCCATAACGATCTGGAAGACCCGATGGCATTTCTGGCAAAGTACCTGACTGCCCGGCAGCTTGAGCTGCTGCAGAGCAGCCCTGAGCAGATCTCCGACGAGCTGGCTGCGCAGCTCTTCGGCGGCAACACCCAGCACATTGTCTTCAAGGCGGCTAAGAATCTGTTTGAATAAGAAAATACAATCCGGCTCCCGAAAACGGGAGCCGGATTGTCCGCTTTTCAATAATTTTTGATGGACTCAGAACATACCGGGGAAGCCGCCGAGACCGCCCTGAAGCTTGTTCATCGCCTTACTCGTCTCGTCGTCCGCCATTTTTAGCGCGCCGTTGACAGCCGCGATGACCATGTCCTGAAGCATCTCAACACCCTCAGGGTCAACGACATCGGGGTTTTTGACGATGCTTTCAAGCTGTCTTGTGCCGAGCATGGTCGCCTTTACCGCGCCGCCGCCCGCCGTAAACTCATATTTCGCGCTCTCCAGCTCCTGCTGCATCTTCAGAAAGTCCTGCTGCATTTTCTGCGCCTGACGCATCATGTTCATCTGGTTTCCCCCGCCGGGGAAGCCGCCGCGATATCCGCCTTTTGCCATTTTAATTCCTCCTGTGTATTATATGAATCTTACTTCTTTGAACTGTTTAAGCTCCTCGAGACTTCTGGTTTCCTGCGCAGTCTGAGCCTTCAGCTCCGCCGCGACAGCGTTGACCTCTTTCCCGCAGACCTCGCTTGCCGCCGACGAGAATTTCGCCAGGATCTCCTGCCTGCTGAACCTGCCGTATATGAAGCCGGGAGCCGCGTAGATTTTCAAAACTCCGTTTTCCATGGCGCCGCGAAGAAGATTAGTATCATTCAGCTTGGCCTTCATATCCGGGGGCAGCAAATGCGCGACCTTCGCGCAGACCGCCTTCCAGACGTCAATATTATCGGCGGGCTTTGCTTCGGGCATTGCCGGCTGCTTCGGCGCGGCCTTGCTCAGAAAGCTGTCCTCCGGCTGCTCCTCCATGAACTGAGAAGGGTCTATCGGTTCAAACTCCGGTTCCGGCTCTCTTTGACTTGGTGAATCAACACCCGGCTCGCAGTAACCGGAGGGCGGTTCGTCGTAATCAAAGGGAGGTTCGTCGTAACCAAAAGGCGGCTCGCCGCTGTCATACGCGGTCTTTGCCCCGCTATTCGCCGGTGCGGAGACAGCGCCGTTTTTCACCTGCTCCTCAAGTCTCGAAATCCTCGCGCGAAGCTCCGCCGTGCTCTCTCCGAGGGTGTTGTCGCACAGAGAGACGAGACACAGCTCCGCCGTGGTTTTCGGCGATTTCGTATCGCGCATCGCGCCGAGCGCCTTTTGAAGCGTCTCCATCGCGCACAGAGTCTCTTCCGTAGTCATCCGCTCCGTCAGCTCCTTCAGCTCGGCACTGTCAAAGCTGCCCGATATGAGAGAGGAAGCGCTTTTCGGGGCGACGCGCATCACCATTGTGTCCCTGATAAGCCCCATAAGCTCGCCCAAAAGCGTGGCGGGGTCCTTCCCGTCCATCCACAGGGAGTTGAAGCTTTTCAGCACAGTCTCGGTCTTTTTGTCGAGCACGTCGTTCAAAAGCTGCACAGTGCGCCGGTTGCCCGCAAGCCCCATGGCGGAATACACGGCGTCAACGTCAATATGTTCGGACGCGGAGCACTGGTCAAGCAGACTCAGCGCGTCGCGCACACCGCCCTCGGCAAGCCTTGCGATAAGCTCCGCCGCGTCGCGGGTGATAGAAAAATGCTCCTGCTGAGAGATATATTCGAGATACTGCGCTATCTGCGCGGTGTCTATGCGGCGGAAGCTGTGGCGCTGGCAGCGGGAGAGGATGGTCGCGGGCACCTTCTGCAGCTCCGTCGTTGCGAGGATGAACATGAGATGCTCAGGCGGCTCCTCCAATATTTTGAGGAGCGCATTGAACGCCGGGGTTGAGAGCATATGAACCTCGTCGATGATGTACACGCGCTTTTTCACGGCGGCAGGGGAGAACACCGCCTCCTCGCGCAAAGCGCGCACATTGTCAACACCGTTATTTGATGCGGCGTCAAGCTCCACCACGTCCATCACGGTGCCCTCGCTTATGCCGCGGCAGGCGGGGCACACGCCGCAGGGATTGCCGTTTACCGGGTGCTCGCAGTTGACGGCCCTGGCAAGTATTCTCGCGCAGGTGGTCTTGCCGGTGCCGCGGGTACCGATAAAGAGATAGGCATGTGACAGTCTGCCTGTTATGACCTGATTTTTCAGCGTCTCGGTGATATGCTGCTGTCCTACCACCGCATCAAAGGTCTGTGGCCGCCACTTGCGATAAAGTGCCTGATACATGCGTTTCCTCCGTTCGGCAAAAATGAAGTGACCCTTGACAAGACTGCACACCCTGCTTCGAATGATGCCTTATGTCCGTTACGCCGGCAGCCGGCTCGAACCCGGCAGCCCTGCGGCACACGGAACGCACCGCTTAATGCTGCTCGGTTCCCCGCCTGACATGGTTCGCGGGTTTCCGTTGCGCAAGACCGGATTGTCAACACTACTTACCGGGGTCAGGCGACACAAAACATATCCTCTGCCGGGAATTCATCCCTGCTGTAGCGGATTGCAGGTTACAGGGCACCGCTGGCTCCCCAACTAGTGCAGCCTTGTCAAAAGTCACGAGGCTATTGTACTACACATTTCTCATTTTATCAATCATAATTTTATCCAATATAAAATTCCTATTTACAATTTTGGCTTATATGATATAATTATCAGGCGAAATTCACCGCGCGAACGCGTGTTCAAGCGGCATTTTTCACAAAATTTTTCATTCACGTTAATATTACTCTTTACAAATACTGTTTTTTGGTGTATATTAACGTAGTCGGACATGGGGGCGTAGCTCAGCTGGGAGAGCGTACGGTTCGCATCCGTAAGGTCGAGAG
>CAMEHJ010000064.1 GCA_945917385.1 uncultured bacterium | reverse complement strand
GCCCGCCGCCATGCCCACCGTCGCTTTATAAACTCCGTACACGCCGTAAACGGAGCAGATCAGCGCGATGCCGAGCAGGAACATATCGGCCCTGCTGCAAAAATCGTGTACATTTGCTTTCAGTTTTTTTATTTTTCGCACCGCCTTCCCAGTGAGTGACCGCTTATCGGACAAATTCCCGCAAGCGCCGCGTCCGGCAAAGGAACCGTCTGTATCGGCGCCGGCTGCCGCACGGGGGCAAACCGCCGGTTCCGATAAAATTCACGCGGATTTTATTTTATCACATAAATTCTCTTTACGCAACGTACTAATAAGTGGTATAATAACGAATTGAGAAGAAACGCGCACCGGCGCATCTTCCATCCTAATATACATCTTTTTTGCGGTGAACATATGACCGAATTTATAACAAACAGTGAACTTGAGACGGAAAAGCTCGGAGAGCGGCTTGCAAAGGCCGTGTCCGGCGGCGCGGTTATCGCAATGTACGGCGATCTCGGCGCGGGCAAGACCGCGTTTGTGCGCGGCATGGCGCGCGGTATGGGGCTTACCTGCCGTGTCTCCAGCCCTACCTTCACGATAGTCAACGAATATCTCGGCGAGCGGGAGCTTATCCATTTTGATATGTACCGCCTCTCCGGCGCAGAGGAGCTTTTTGACATCGGCTGGGAGGACTACATCAGCCGCGGCGCGGTCTGCGCCGTGGAGTGGAGCGAGAACGTGCAGGACGCGTTCTTCGGCGACGAGATAAAGGTCACGATAGACAAGCTTTCCGATACCGGAAGGCGCATAAGCATTGAGGGGGTGGAGCTATGCTGATACTTGCCTTTGAATCTTCCGCGAAGAGCGCATCTGTCGCGCTCGTAAAGGACGGGGAGCTTTTGTCCCAGTACAGTCAGTGCTCCGCGCTCACCCATTCGCGCACGCTTCTTCCGATGGCGGAGGATATGCTGAAAAACGCCGAGGTGAAGCTTTCGGAGGTTGACCTTATCGCCGTGGCGCACGGGCCCGGCTCTTTTACCGGCATCAGGATAGGCGTGTCCACGGTGAAGGGCCTCTCGTGGGCGGCGGACAAGCCCTGTGTGGGCGTGTCCACGCTTGAGGCGATGGCGTGGCACGGTCTTTTATCGGGCGGCTATGTCTGCCCGGTCATGGACGCGAGGAGACAGCAGGTCTACAATGCCCTGTTTAAGATAGCGGACGGAAAACCGCAGCGTATTACCGACGACAGACCCATTGCGCTCGCTCAGCTTGCAGACGAGGTTCGCTCGCTTGACGCGCCCGTTCTGCTTGTGGGAGACGGGGCGGCATTGACGGAGAAGTTCTTCCGTGAAAACTCCGTTCCCTGCCGCATCGCACCGGAGAATCTCCGCTGGCAGAGCGCTTGGGGCGTTGCGATGGCAGCGTCCGATAAGCAGCCCGGCACCTCCGAAACCTTGCTGCCCGTATATCTGCGTCTCTCTCAGGCAGAGAGAGAACGGCAGGAAAGACTCAGCGCCGATAAATAAAATCCATAAAGGAGAACATGAACATGAGCAAAGTATGTGTATTTGACCATCCGCTTATCCAGCATAAGCTCTCCATCCTCCGCGATGAGAAAACCCCCGTCAAGGAGTTTCGTGAGTTGATTTCCGAGCTTGCAATGCTGATGTGCTATGAGGCGACCCGCGACCTCCCCCTCGAAGAGGTTGAGGTCAAGACCCCTGTCGCAGTCGCTAAGTGCAAGCGCATCGCGGGCAAGAAGCTCGCTATTGTTCCCATTCTCCGCGCAGGTCTGGGTATGGTTGACGGCATGGTCAGCATGATGCCGAATGTCAAGGTCGGTCACATCGGTCTGTTCCGCGACCCCGAAACGCATGAGCCTGTCAAGTATTACTATAAGATGCCCGCCGACATCACCGAGCGCGATGTTATCGTCGTTGACCCCATGCTTGCCACCGGCGGCTCCGCGTCCGCGGCCATCCAGTTTCTCAAGGACGACGGCGCAAAGAGCGTGCGTCTGATGAGCATTATTGCCGCCCCCGAAGGCATCGCCCGTATGCAGGCAGACCACCCCGATGTGGACATCTATGTCGCCGCGCTTGACGACCACCTCAACGAGCACGCCTACATTGTCCCCGGTCTGGGCGACGCCGGCGACCGTATCTTCGGCACCAAGTAATTGTAAAACCTAAGCTGAGCACCCCTCGGAATTTCGGTTCCGAGGGGTGCTTCGTTTATTTCCATCCGGGGTGCTGTTTTTCCCAGCGTCTGCGCTGGCGGACGCGCACGGCCTCCTCAAGCTCGGCGCGCTTTTCGGGAATATGCGCGGAGATCTTCCCCGCACCGCGCCTGCCGTAAAATACGGCGCACCTTATTGCGAACACTGCCGGGTATATCCCCGTCAGCACCGAGAGCAGCAAGAGCAGTGCGCAGCGGTCCTCCGTGCTTCTTGCCGCGTTTTCCCAGTAGGGGAGAATGACCCCCTGCGTCTGCATCGAGCGCGAAGTGAAATCGCGCAGTATCTTAAAGACATTGGAAACACTGTATCTCTGCGCGTTATTGACAAGCACGCCCGCTTTCAGCGGGAACTTCTCCTGCGCGAGCGCATAGGTCATACCGCTGACCGGCTCTGCCATCGTAAGCTCGTAGCAGCTTATTCCGCTTTCCGTGAAATACGCCGAGGGGTCTGCGTCCTCCTGCTCGTAAAGACGCATGTACGCCTCATAGCTCATGTAAATGCCCATGCCGGAGGAGTAGGCTTTTTTGCTGATGCTGTCGTCCTCGCGCGCGATGACGCCGGCGACGACAAAGGGTTTGCCCTCTATCGTGAGGGGCATCCCCTCAAGCTCACGCCCGCCGAAGAGCAGCCACGCCGAATCCTCGTCGAGCAGAACTCTGTCGCGCATGAGGTCCTTGTCACTGAAATAGCTGCCGCTGATGAGCGTGATGGGGTGGAAATCGAAGAAGCTTCCGCCCACCGCCGTCACGCTGAGCTTGCCGCTGCCGTGCTCGCCGGTCGCCGTGACCTTGCCGAAGGTGCACCAGGCGTCGTTAAAAAGCCCGCTTTTGGATTCAAGCGCCGCTTCCGCGAGCTTTTTCTGTATCTCGTTTCTGAACGTGTATATCTCTTCAAGCGTCGCCTTTTCATCGACCGGCATGAAGCAGGACACCTGCCCGAAGCTCATGCTGTTCTCGCCGCGCCAGCGTTCATACTCCCGCTGCGCGGGCAGAAGCCGGGAAAGCGCGCCCCAGCCGATGATGCACGCGGCGCACGCGAGAGCGCACAGCACTGCCGCAGCGACGGCAATATTGCCGCGCAAAAAACGGATAAGCTTCATGACGCGCTGTCCGCCATTCTGACCATGTCGCCGTTTTTGACGGGGGAGTTGGAGGTCGTGATAACGAAGTCGCCGTTTTCAAGCGCGCCTGTCACGGCGGAGTTGTTGTCGTCGCTTGCGATGACCTCAACGCTGACGCGCCTTGCAATGTAGCGGTTGCCGAGCGGCGAGTTCTTTGCCTCGATAGCGTAGACGAAGCTGCCGTTGGAGTCGGAGCGGATGGCGCTGTTCGGGATAACGTAGTCGTAGTTTGCGCTCTTCGAGCCGACCGAGATGGTGAGGTCGGAGCCGGAGGTCACGTCGCCCTCAATGTTGAAGGTGAGCAGCTTGCCGGACATGGGGTTTTTCGGGTCGTTTCTGATGGTGGTGAGCGTGGCGACGACCTCCTTGCCCCAGTAGTAGTTGCTGATGGTCGCGGTATCGCCGATTCTGAGTCTCTGCGCCTGGTCGTTTGTCACGGAGAAGCTGACGGTGTAGCCCATGTCGGCGGACTCAATCGTACACAGCACGGTGTCCGCGGCGACAGTCTGCCCCGCGGTGCAGGATATGGAGGTCACGACGCCCGCAGCGCCCGCGCTTATCTTGTCCTCCGCCGCGCCGGAGAGCTTATCGACCTTCTCCTTCTGCTTTTCAATCTGGTATCTGAGGTCGCTGAGGTCGAGCGAGCTTGACGCCGCGCTCTTGTTGTAGGAATTCCACGACTCATCGAGCGAGGCGGCAGCGATCATGTAGGCGTCCTCCGCAGCATCCGCCGCCTTGACCGCCGCTTCGTACTGCGCCTTGTAGGTGGGGTTTCCGTCGGTCAGGGCGAGCGCGTCGAGCGCGTACTGAAGCTCATCTCGCTGGGACACGAGCGTGTTTATCTTGCCGTTCATGACGTTGCTGTACTCGGCAAGATTTGAGTACATAACGCCGTCAACTACGGGAAGCCTTGTTTCAATGTCAATTATGTCGTATTCAAGGGCGAGTATTGTATCCGTGTAGTCCACCCGCTCGCCTTCGGGCTTCTGCGCTTCAAGCGCCGCGAGCTGTTTATAGTATTCGAGGTCTGCCTTTTTCTGCTCGTAGTCCGTGCCCTCGATCGTTATTTCATCGCTGCCCGCGGTGTACTCGTCCTGCAGGGCGGTGATCTCACTCGTGAGCGTCGCTATCATGTTTTCAAGCCTTGTCTTTTCGGCCTGTTTTTCGGGGTCGGAAGAGGTCGTACCGTAGTACAGCTCATAAAGCCGGTTCTGCTCCTCCACGGCCTTGACGTAGGTTTCATACGCACGCTGTACCGTGATGTCCTGAGAGGTGAAATTGGCGCTCGGATAGTTGATGCTGCTGCGCTGGTAGCTCAGCTCCAGCTGTCTGAGCTTTTCCTGTGCCTCCTCAAGCTCCTGACTGCTGCCCTCGCCGAGCGCGAACAGCACGTCTCCCGCCTCCACCTCCTGCCCGACTCTGACGAGCACGGACTTGATGACGCGGGTCTCCTTCATTTTGACCTCGGTGCTGCCGTTTGCGGTTACTTTGCCGCTGCCGCGTACCTTGGCTGTGATACTGCCGCTGACAACCCCGGCGGTGGCGACTTCGGGGAGGGTGCGGTTCATTATCGTATTCGAAAAGAAAGTCAGCCCAAGCAGCACGGCGAGGAATATTATCGCCGCGTTCTTGACCCACTCTCTGTTTTTTACCTTGATTTCCAAATTAATCCCCCATTCCGCCGCCTTGAGCGGCACAAACAGAACTTAAACCTACCCCCCGCGGTGAAATGGGGGATTTTTGCCATCATCGCCGGTTGCCCCTTTAGGGGCGAGGCGATGGGCTTTTTAAGGATATCAGTGTGATTTCTCACACTGATATCCTCCTGTCAGCCCTTGACGCTGCCGGAATTTGCGATGCCCTCCACGAGGTATTCCTCCCCGTGCAGGAAAAGCAGCAGCGACGGTATCATATACACCGTGCCCATGGCGAAGGCAAGTCCGATCTCACCCGTGTTAATCGACGCGAGAAACACCGACAGCGGCTGCGCGTCCGCGTCCTGAAGCAGGATGAGCGGCTGCTCAACCATATTCCAGTAGTCGATGAACACGAGTATCGCGATGGAATACAGCGCCGCGCGGCATTCCGGCAGACATATCTTCGTGAAGATGTCCCACTCCGTCGCGCCGTCCATTCTCGCCGCCTCGATAAGCGCGTAGGGTATTCTGCGCATGAATTTTGTCAGCAGAAACACCGAGAACGGGGCGAAAATGCCCGGCAGGATGATCGCCCACGAGGTATTGATAATGCCGAGCCAGCGGCTCACCAAATAGTTCGGGACGAGCGTGACCTGATACGGCATGAGCATCAGTATGACATAGAAAAAGAAGATTCCGCTTCTTATCTTCCCGCGCCAGCGTGTGAAGCTGTACGCCGCGACCGACGCGACCGCCACCTGAAAAATGACAATCGGCACGACGAGCAGTATGCTGTTCCAGAGCTTCAGCAGATATTCGGGTGAGCGGATAAGCCCGCTTATGTACTGCGAGAGCGTGACCTTATCCGGGATAAACTTGAGATTGACGGTCTTTGAAGCGTAGCCGCCGGTGGTGGTCGAGAAAACCATGCCGTAGTTTGAGTTTATCTCCGACTCCGACATAAAGGAATTTGTTATCGTCAGCACCGTCGGCAGCAGAAACATCACCGCAAACGCCGCGCACAGCACAAACATCGCGCCGCGGCCGAAGTAATGCTTTTTCCTTTTCATCCCTCCACGTCCTTTCCGAACCAGTCCTCCGCAATAAACAGCAGCGCGATGATGACGACCATTGCAATCGCCATGACGACCGCCGCGGCGGACAGCTTCTGATAATCGAGCGAGCGGAATGTGTTATTCATGAAATGCTGAAGCATATACAGCTTTTCATACGGATAATCCCCCGTGAGCAGATATACCTCCCGAAACACCTTGAAGGAATTGATAAGCGAGAGTATCGCAACGAAAAGGATTGTCGGTGAGAGGTAGCGAAGCTTTATTGCGAAGAACTTGTACGCGCCCGACGCGCCCTCAACATCCGCCACCTCAAGCAGCTCCTTCGGGATATTCGCAAGTCCCGACATGAACAGAATCATGTTGTAGCCGAGATTTTTCCACAAAAACAGCATCAGCACCACAAGCTGGCAGTATTCCGACTGGAGCCAGTCTATCTTGTCCGCGCCGAAGAGCAGGAGAAACTCGTTTATCGTGCCGTTGTAGTTGAAAAGCACCTGCCATATGAGCACGACCGACGCCACCGGCACCATCATGGGGCTGAGGAAGAAGGTGCGGAACTGGCTTTTCAGCG
>CAMEHJ010000063.1 GCA_945917385.1 uncultured bacterium | reverse complement strand
ATATGGCTTGCAAACTACACCTCATACAACCGTATGCCCACATTCAAAAACCACTACGAGCTGTGGCAGTTCACGCCCTACGGCAGAGTAAACGGCATTTCCGGCGTCGTGGACATGAACGCCGTATTCGATTAAAAAAATCAGCACGGTACATGCCGTGCTGATTTTTTATCCGAGTATTTCCCGCAGAAGCTCTACCGCCTTTCGCTCAAGCCTTGATATCTGCACCTGTGACACGCGCATGACCTTGGCGCAGTCCTGCTGTGTCATGCCGTGGTAGTATCTCAGCGCTATCACCTGCCGCTCTCTCATCGGGAGCTTTTCTATCGCCGCGCGCAGCGCGACGTGCTCCACCATCTTTTCCTCCGCGCCGTAGTCGCCGAGTATAAGCTCAAGCGTGAAGCCGTCCTCTCCGCTTTCGCGCTGAAGGCTCTCGGTGGGTCCCGTCGCTGTCTCCGCGAAGGCTATGTCCTCAGGTGTTATTCCCGTCTCGCGCGAAAGCTCCGATATGGTTGGCTCGCGCCCTATGCGCTGTTCGAGGGTAGTCCTCGCCTGACGTATCTGGAATGCCTGCTCCTTCACGCTTCGGCTCACCTTTATCGCGCCGTCGTCACGAAGGAAACGGCGTATTTCCCCGGAAATTTTCGGCACGGCGTAGGTGGAAAACTTCGTCTCAAAGCTCTCGTCAAAGCCCTCTATCGCCTTCAGAAAGCCGACGCAGCCGAGCTGGTACAGATCGTCCGGGTCAACTCCCCTGCCGAAAAATCTGCGCGCAACGCTCCATATAAGCCCGGAGTTTTCCTCGATGAGCCTGCCTGCCGCCTCTCTGTCGCCTTCTTTGGCAAGCCTTATTCCCTTAATGATGTCCTCGCTCATTTGTGCAGGCGTCTCGGGCTGATAAAGCGCTGCATACAGACGCTCGTCCCCTTCCCGGGGGATGAGCGCACACGGAGCTTGTCCATGAAAGAATCCATGATCGTAAAGCCCATTCCGCTGCGCTCCTCCCCTCCGGTCGTGTAAAGCGGGGTCATCGCCTGCTCCAGATTTTCTATGCCGCGTCCCCAGTCGCGCACCGTGATTTCAAGCGTGCATCCGTCAAGTATCCTCAGCCGCATTGCGATTTTGCCGATGCTGTCGGGGTATGCGTGAACGATTGCATTGGTGACCGCCTCTGAAACGGCGGTCTTTATATCGCCAAGCTCCTCCATCGTCGGGTCAAGCTGAGCGGCAAAGGCTGCCGCCGCCGATCTTGCGAAAGCCTCATTGCTGCTTTTGCTTGCAAATTCAAGCCGTATGTAATTTGTCTCAGTCATTTTCCTCTCTCCCTTCATCTGCTTATCGCCACAGGCACGAGCCTGTCTATCCCAGACGCGTCGATCACCCTCTGTGCCTGACGCGCGGGGTTCTCGATCCACGCCCTGCCGCCGAGATTTTTCATGCGGCGGCTGACCTTTATGATTATGGCAATGCCCGACGAGTCCATGAACGTAAGCCCCGACATATCCAGTGCGCAGTCCCTCGGCATATACTCGTCAAGAAGCTGTTCGATAAGTCTGATCCCCTCCCGCGCCTCGTGGTGGTCAAGCTCGCCGGCGAGGTAAATCGTAAGTCTGCCGGCGTTAAAGGATGTCGAAATGTTCATTGTCTTTCTCCCTCGTAAGCGAAAAAATATCACCGTACAATTCTGTACGGTGATATTATTTTACAACTTTTTATATGCGGTTTTGGTCGAAAAACGTTTACTTGCCGAGATTTTCAAGACTGAGTTTGAGATTTGCGATAAGTGATTCAAGCTTCGCCTTCTTCTCGCGCTCAAGATTTACAACATTCTCCGGTGCGCGGGAGACAAAGTTCTCGTTTGCAAGCTTCGCGTTCTGACCGGCAAGCTGCTTCTCCGCGTTTGCAAGCTCCTTCTGAATTCTCGCCTTCTCCTTTTCGATATCGACAAGGTCGTTCATCGGCATGAACATACGCGCATTGTCGGTGATAACGCCGACCATACTCTCGCTGCCGGCGGGAGGTGCGGACTGAATGGTGGTCTCGCTTGCGTAGGCGAGCTTGCAGATGTAGCTTCTGCCCGCCTCGAACGCCGCCGCCTTGTCGGTTGCGATGATAAGGTGAGCCTTTCTGGAGGGGGGCACGTTCATCTCGCTGCGGCGTGCGCGAACGGCCTTGATAGCCGTCATGACCATCTCGAAGTTTGCCTCATCCTCCGGGAAGCTGAGCGCGTCGCGGTACGCGGGATAGCTCTCTATCATCAGCGCCTCACCCTCATGGGGAAGTGCCTGCCAGATTTCCTCGGTAATAAACGGCATGAACGGGTGCAGGAGCTTTAAAATCTCTGTCAGCACATACAGCAGAACCTTCTGTGCCGAGAGCTTCAGCTCCTCGTCATCGCCGTTGAGACGGGGCTTCGTAAGCTCGATATACCAGTCGCAGAAGCTGTCCCAGATGAAGTCGTAAATCTTGCCGGCCGCGACGCCAAGCTCGAAGGCGTCCATATTCTCGCAGACTTCCTTGGTGACGGTGTTGAGCTTGGAGAGAATCCACTTATCCTCGATTTCAAGCTTTTCGGGCAGCTCGTTCTTGTCGATATGCAGGTTCATCATCACGAAGCGGGAGGCGTTCCATATCTTATTGCAGAAGTTTCTCATCGCCTCGCACTTCTCGACATAGAAGCGCATATCGTTTCCGGGGGAGTTGCCGGTGATGAGGTTAAAGCGCAGCGCGTCCGCGCCGTAGTTTTCAACCATCTCCAGCGGGTCGATGCCGTTGCCGAGAGACTTTGACATCTTGCGGCCGAGGCTGTCGCGGACAAGTCCGTGGATAAACACGGTCTTGAACGGCTCTTCCTTCATCTGCTCCATGCCGGAGAAAATCATTCTCGCGACCCAGAAGAAGATAATGTCGTAGCCCGTAACCATGACGGACGTGGGGTACCAGTAGTCAAGCTCCTCGGTTTTTTCCGGCCAGCCCATTGTGGAGAACGGCCAGAGCGCGGAGGAGAACCACGTGTCGAGCACGTCCTCCTCGCGGGTGATGTTCTTGCTGCGGCAGTGCTCACACTCGGTTGCGTCCTCGCGGGAGACCGTGATGTGTCCGCAGTCGGCGCAGTACCATGCGGGAATCTGGTGACCCCACCAGAGCTGACGGGAGATGCACCAGTCGTGGACATTCTCCATCCAGTTGAGGTAGGTCTTGGTGAAGCGTTCGGGGACAAATTTGATGCGTCCGTCCTTGACGACCTCGATCGCCTTTTCTGCGAGCGGCGCCATCTTTACAAACCACTGCGGGCTTGTCAGCGGCTCAACGACCGTACCGCAGCGATAGCAGCAGCCGACGTTGTGGCTGTACGGCTCGACCTTGACGAGGAAGCCCTCTTTCTCAAGATCCTCCACGATGGCCTTGCGCGCCTCGTATCTGTCCATGCCGTTATATTTGCCGCCGTTAATTATCTTCGCGTCCTCGTCGATGCACTTGATCTGCTCCAGATTGTGGCGCAGACCGACCTCGAAGTCGTTGGGGTCGTGTCAGGGGGTCATCTTAACGGCGCCCGTGCCGAAGCCAAGCTCGACATAATCGTCCGCGACGATGGGCAGCTTTCTGCCAACGAGCGGGAGGATGGCGTTTTTGCCGACGAGGTGCTTGTACTTCTCGTCCTCGGGGTTTACCGCAACACCGCTGTCGCCGAGCATGGTTTCGGGACGGGTGGTGGCGATGATGAACTCCTCATCGGAGTTTTCAACGGGGTAACGGATATACCAGAAGGAGCCGGGGATGTCCTTGTACTCGACCTCCGCGTCGGAGAGCGCGGTGCGGCACTTGGGGCACCAGTTGATAATTCGGCTGCCCTTATAGATAAGACCCTTTTCATACAGGTCGCAGAAGGTCTCGCGGACGGAGCGGGCGCAGACCTCATCCATGGTGAAGCGGCTTCTGTCCCAGTCGCAGGATACGCCCATGCTCTTTTGCTGCTCGACGATACGGTCGCCATACTGCTCCTTCCACTTCCAGACGCGCTCAAGGAACTTATCGCGTCCGAGGTCGTAGCGGGTAAGCCCCTCCTCCTTGCGCAGAACCTCCTCGACCTTGATCTGGGTCGCGATGCCCGCATGGTCAACACCGGGCAGCCACATCGCGGAGTAGCCCTGCATGCGCTTATAGCGCGTCAGAATATCCTGAAGCGTCGCGTCGAGCGCGTGTCCCATATGGAGCTGACCGGTGACGTTCGGGGGCGGCATAACGATGGAGAAGGGCTTCTTGCTCTTGTCAACAACGCCCTTGAAATAACCGCCTTCCATCCACATATCGTAAATCTTTTTCTCGACCGATTTCGGGTCATAAGTCTTGGGGAGTTCTTTCATATCCTCTGTACCCTCCTTAAAAAATAGAAACGCCCTGAGATATGCTCTCAGGGCGATAATATACCGCGGTACCACCTGAATTCCGCAAAAGCGGCACTCTTGAGTTCTGTAACGGGAACTGCCCGTTCGGACTACACAGAAGAACCTTCACCCGAAACGCTCAAGGCCGACCTTCCGAAGCGCATCGCAGAGGCTTGCACCAACCGCCTCTTCTCTGAGCTTTGCTTTCTTCGTACTCCTGCCTGTCACAGCAATGGAAAGATTTTAACGCAGGCGCGGTAATTTGTCAACACCGGCAAAAACTATTTTATAAACTTTTTCTCCGTAAAAATGCGTATTTATACCGTGATATTACCCCTCACCCGCCGCGCCGTGCAGGTAAGAGAGCGCCGTGGACAGCGTCCCGACCTCGTCGATAAGCCCGTACTCTACGGCCTCTCTGCCGGAAATTATGCTCCCCACATCGTTTGCAAGCTTGTCGGTGCTTGTCGCAAGGCGCTTATAAACCTCGCGTTTGATGTTTGAGTGTTCCGTCACGAAGCCCAGTATCCGCTCCTCCATGCTTCTGAAATAGCGGTAAGTCTGGTCGGCGCCGATGACCGTGCCGTTTATCCGCACGGGGTGGATGGTCATGGCGGCGGAGGGGGCAATAATGCTTTTCTTTGCCGCCACGGCGAGCGGTACGCCTATGGAGTGTCCCCCGCCGAGGACGAGCGAGGCTGTCGGCTTTGTCATGCCGGCGATAAGCTCCGCAATCGCAAGCCCCGCCTCGACGTCCCCGCCCATTGTGTTGAGCAGAATAAGAAGCCCCTTTATCTCCTCCGACTCCTCAATCGCCGCGAGCGCGGGCAGGACATGCTCGTACTTCGTTGTTTTAACATCGTCAGGCAGAAGCTGGTGCCCCTCTATCTGTCCGATGATCGAGATGCAGTGTATCGAGCCTGCCTTGACCTGCCCGGTTTCCCTGATATTATCCGTGTGTCTCACCTCGATAATATCATACCCGAAAGACGGACATATTAAGCGCGAAACCGTATGACGGCATACGGAGGAATGATATTATCTCTCGCTGTACGCGGCAAGCACACCCTTGTAGGTCATGTAGCAGTCGAATTTCGACACAAGCTCAAACGGTGCGTGCATACTCATAACGGGTACGCCCGCGTCAATGGTGTCGATGTTGCGGTTTGCCATGAACATGGCTATCGTACCGCCGCCGCCCTGATCGACCTTGCCAAGCTCCGCCATCTGCCACACGACGCCGTTTTTCTCAAACAAGCGTCTGAGGTAGGCGACGACCTCCGCGGAGGCGTCGCTGGTGCCGGACTTGCCCCTTGCGCCGGTGAACTTGCAGATACCCATGCCGTAGTTCACCTTTGCGTCGCTGCGCTTCTCAGAAACGTCGGGGTAGAGCGGGTCAAAAGCGTTTGTCACGTCCGCCGAGATGCAGAAGCTGTTCTCAAAGCAGCGTCTGAGCGGCACACCCTGGGCGGCACACAGATCCTCCATGAAGCAGTCAAAGGCTCTGCTCTGCATACCCGTCACGCCCTCGGAGCCGGTCTCCTCCTTGTCGGCAAGGATGCACACGCAAGTCCTTTCAGGCTCCTCAACGTCGAAAATGGCTTTCAGCTCTGCGTAGGCGCACACACGGTCGTCATGTCCGTAGCCGCCGATCAGCGAGCGGTCAAGACCTATCTCGCTCACCTCGAACGCCGGCACCGCCGAAAGCTCTGCCGAGAGGAAATCCTCCTCGGTGATGCCGTACATATCGTTCAGAATACTCATAACCGCAAGCTTGACGCGGTCATTCCCCTCGCCCGCGTAGGGGACGGAGCCGATGACAAGCTGAAGTCCCTCACCGGTAATGCCCTCGCTCATCGCCTTTTTCATCTGGTCTGCCGCAAGGTGCGGGAGCAGGTCGGTAATCACAAATCTCGGCTCACCCGGCTCGCGTCCGATGACGACCTCCTGCACGGAGCCGTTTTTCAGCGCGACAACGCCGTGGAGCTCAAGCGGAATAGTGACCCACTGATATTTCTTTATGCCGCCGTAGTAATGCGTTCTGAAATAGCACAGCTCGTCGGTTTCATACATCGGGATCTGCTTGAGGTCGAGCCGCGGGCAGTCAACGTGTGCACCCGCGATCACGGCGCCGCTGCCGAGGTCCTGTTTGCCGATCACTGCAAGCAAAAGCGCCTTTCCCCGGTTGGAGCGGTAAACCTTCATGCCGGGGCGAAGCTCCATATCGTAGCTGTACTCGACGAAGCCGTGTTCCTTTGCAAGCCTGATCGCGTTCTT
>CAMEHJ010000062.1 GCA_945917385.1 uncultured bacterium | reverse complement strand
TCCTCCGCATCCTCCATGCGCCACTTTCTCAAACTGCATTCCACCGTTTCACCTCTCTCTTTTTTCCTGTTCAAAGCTTCGTTCATTATAGCAGTACACTATGTGCAGGTCAAGGGCATTTTTAAAGAAATGCGAACTTTTTTAAGAAATATTAATATCTTTTTCTTTTAATTTATTATTTTTATGAATTATTATTTTATAATCACTTTTATGTGCATAGGCGTTGAACTTGCCGGTGAGCTCTGATATAATCCTGATATCAAACAGTAGGAGCGCGAAATGAAATATATAAAGCAGCTATGCCTTATCCTGTCCATCTCCCTTATTGGGGAGCTTATGAGTTACTTTATCCCCCTGCCCATACCGGCAAGTATTTACGGAATTATCATCCTGTTTCTCTGCCTTGAGCTGAAAATTTTCCCGCTGTCCGCCGTAAAGGAGACGGGAAACTTTCTGACGGGGCTTATGCAGGTCATGTTCATCCCTGCGGCGGTCGGGCTTTTGAACGCGTGGGAGCTTATCCGCGCCTCATGGCTTCAGTACATTCTGCTTATTATCGTCACCACGGTCGCGGTGATGGGCATATCCGGCAGGGTGACGCAGTTTTTTATCAGGAGAGGAGGGCGCGGCAATGTCTGAGTTTCTGACCGGCTCCGTGTTCTTCGGCTCGTTTCTGAGCATGTTTGCCTTCGTCATCGGTTTAAAGTGCAAGGCGCGGTGGAAGCACCCGCTTGCAAATCCCATGCTTATCGCCATTGTGCTGACTCTCGCCGTTCTGCTGATATTCGACATCGACTATGACAGCTACTACGCGGGTGCAAAGTATATCAGCTACTTTCTGACCCCCGCCACGGTCTGCCTCGCCATCCCGCTCTATGAGCAGTTTGAGCTGCTTCGCAAAAACGCCCTCGCCATCCTCGCCGGCATCACTGCGGGAGTAATGACAAGTCTGCTGACGGTATTGCTGCTGTCCGTTCTGTTCGCCTTCAGCCACGCGGAGTATGTGACCTTCCTCCCCAAGTCCATCACCACCGCCATCGGCATGGGTGTTGCCGAAAAGCTCGGCGGCTATGTGCCCATCACGGTCGCCGTAATTATTATCACGGGCGTATTCGGCAATATGTTTGCAGAGCATCTGTGCAGGCTTTTCCGAATTACCGAGCCTGTCGCCGTAGGCGTCGCCATCGGCTCAAGCTCGCACGCCATCGGTACAGCGAAAGCCCTGGAGCTGGGTGAAATTCAGGGCGCGATAAGCAGTCTCTGCATTGCGGTATCGGGACTTCTGACGGTGTTCGCCTCCGTACTGTTTGCTAATTTTTATTGATAGTAAAACTCGCAGTTTATTCAAAACTGCGAGTTTTTTGGATTATTTAACTGTAATTTACGACAGTCTCAGCCCTCGGGAATGTGTATTTCCTTCACGGTGCAGGTTTCGCCGGACAGAACGGTTTTGTCAAAGCTGCCGCAGTTCGGGCAGTAGCCCTCATGCTCGATGACATTGAAAAGCTCGTCGCACTCGTCGCACTCGGCAATCCCCGGGACGACATTCATCACCAGCTTCGCCTTTTCCAGAATGGTGCCGGGCGTCACCACGGGGTAGATATCCTCGACATATTTGGGGATGACAAGGGACAGCTCCCCCACATCAAGCACTATCTCGCTGACTTCTGTGACATTATTCTGCTTTGCAAAGTCCTCGACTGTCTTTATGATCTGTCTTACAACGCCTATCTCATGCATATTACTTCTTCAGCACCTTCTTATGTACAAGCCGTCCCGCCGCCGCAGGCGCGTTGCCGACCGCAGTGATAAGGGTGTTCAGATAGCTCTTGGAGTTATTGTCCATGACCTTTTCAAGCCTTATCGCGTCGAACTTGCACTTGGTGGTGCAGATGCCGCAGCCGAGACACATATCCTCGTCGAGAACGACGCAGCCGCAGCCGAGACAGCGGGCAGCCTCTTTCTTTATCTGTTCCTCGGTGAGCGTGCCGCGCATATCCTTGAAGCTTGCCTTTGCCTCCTTGGCGGATGCGCCCTTTGCCTTCTGGCGCGGCGCGTTGTCAAAGCCGACGGGCGACACGGCCACGGTGGAGATATCAAGCGGCTTATAGTCGCGGTGGTCGCGGCCAAGCTCCTGACGCTGTCCGGGATGGACATAGCGGTGGATGGAGATGGACGCCTCCTTGCCTGCCGCGATAGCGTCAATGGCAAACTTGGGTCCGGTGACAAGGTCGCCGCCCGCGAACACGTCGTCACTGCTGGTGCGGCAGAACTCATCCACAAGCACGTTGCCCTTTGCGCCGGTTTTGATTCCGTCGATGCCGCAAAGGTCGATCTTCTGACCGACGGCGGAGATGACCGCGGTAACGGGGATGGTTTCGAACCTGCCGGTGCCGACGGCCTTGTCGTCTTTAAGCTCGGTAAGCTCCACCTTCAGCCCGCTCACTCTGCCGTCGCCGAGTATCTCTGCGGGGGCTGCGAGGAACATGAACTTCACACCCTCCTCCATTGCCTCCTCGACCTCGTCGTCGGCGGCGGGCATCGCGTCTCTGTCGCGGCGGTAGACGATGGTGGTCTCCGCGCCGAGACGGACGGCCGCCCTCGCAACGTCGATGGCGACATTGCCGCCGCCGATAACGGCGACCTTCGCGCCGACGTCGGGGGCGCCGCCGAGATTGACCTCGCGCAGGAAATCTATACCGGTGAATACACCTTCCATATCGTCGCCGGGGCAGCCGGGCTTTGTGCCCCTGGATGCGCCGATTGCGAGATAGAACGCCTTGTAGCCGTCAGCACGGAGCTTATCGAGCGTGATGTCCCTGCCGACCTCAACGCCGGTTCTGAACTCGACGCCCAGCTCCTCAAGCACCTGAATCTCCGCCTTGATAACATCCTTTTCAAGTCTGAACGAGGGGATACCGAGCGTGAGCATACCGCCAAGCTCCTTCTCCTTCTCGAACACTGTCACCTGGTATCCCTTGACCGCCAGATAGTACGCGCACGAGAGACCTGCGGGGCCCGCGCCGATAACGGCTATCTTTTCGGGGTACATTTTTCCTGTCTGGTTGAGCAGCTTCGGCACGAAGCGGGTCTCGGCGTCGAGATCCTTCTCCGCGATAAACTTCTTAACGTCGTCGATCGCGACGGCGGAGTCGATGCTCGCGCGGGTGCAGGCCGCCTCACAGGGCTTGTTGCATATACGTCCGCAGACCGCGGGGAAGGGATTTTCCTTCTTGATAAGCTCAAGCGCCTCGGTGTATCTGCCCTCGCCCGCGAGCTTCAGATAGCCCTGAACGGGGATGTGCGCGGGGCAGACCGCCTTGCAGGGCGCGGTACCGCTCGGCATGACGTCGGTGCGGTTTGTGCGGTAATCGACATTATAGCTGGACTTATCCCAGGGGATATCAAGGTCGGAGTGGTATTCGTCGGAGACCTTTGGGTCCACGATGCTGCACTTCTGTCCGAGACGGAGGGCGTTGGTCTGGCAGTTTTCAACGCACTGACCGCAGGCCACGCACTTGTTCTTGTCTACCTTCGCAACAAAGTTAGAGCGGATGGCCTTTGTCGCGCGGAACATATTCGCGATTCTCAGCGCGTAGCACGAGCAGCCGCAGCAGTTGCAGATTGCGGTCGCGTCCTCAAAGCCGGGGGTCTGGTTGATCTCATGCACGAGGCCGTTATCCTCCGCGCGTTTGAGAATCTCGTAAGCCTCTTCCTTGGTGATAAGGCGGTGTGAGCCGAGACGTGAGTAGTTCAGCGCGTTATCGTTGAGGTACATACACATGTCTTCCTCAAGATGTCCGCAGCCCTCACCGATAAGTCTGCGGGAACGGCGGCATGAGCAGGGACCGACGGAAATTGCGAAGGCCTTTTCGATAAGCGTGCTCACCTCGTCGTAGGAGGCGGTCTTGGAATTGTTCTCCACCGCGCTCATAACGGGCATAACGCGCATGAACATCATGCCCTGCTTGCCGTTTTGCAGGACGGGCGCGAGCATCGGAACTCTGCGGCGTGTGTATTCTTCGAAGCATTTTGCAAGGTCGGGGTATTTCTCGCACTGTTCGTTGTTGGCGAGGATGCCCTCCATGATGCCCGGAACCCAGATGGGATAGTACCAGCCGCCCTTCTGACCGTTGACAGGCTCTCTTGTGCGGATAACGCCGGCAACGTTGAGCTTGTCGAGCTGCTGCTGTGTCCATTCGACGCTCTCCTTGCAGCGCTTTGCGATCTCCTCGGTCGATCTCGCTGTCTCCATGCGCATATGCATCATTACTCTGCACATATCGTCGTCCACGATGGGTTCAAGAATTCTGTACTCGGGGTCATTGTATGTAACTCCCGTGTAGGTCAGGCCCTCAAGGCTGATTTTGGTCGCTAACTTCAGAATATTCGGTCTGTGAGCCATTTCACTTTCCTCTTTTCATAAAATATTATGTCGGGTCGTTGCCTGTTTCACGCCGCATGATCTGCGGGTGCAAAAGATTTATCGCTTTGCTTTTCCCCCTCCCGTTTTTAATTCTCTTACTTATTTATTATAAAACAAACGCCTTAAAATCAACAGCCCAACCTTGTCAACAATGTAACGAAAAATTTCAAGCTCTTTTGTACAGTTTCACTTAATCCGCTCTTAATGTCATGACATTAATTCTATGCGGGCTTTTTCCGGCCCGTCGGGACAAAGCCGCTTTATTGATACACGAAAATGCCGCCATGCGTAAGCATGGCGGTATTCACGTTTGGTATTAGATTAAACGATTCGTCTGGCTTCGTAGCCGCGGTTTTCGTAGTAGCCCTCAAGGCTGCTTACGATGACGCCGAGCGCGGAGTTCGCGGCGTGGACAAACTTGCCTCCGCCGATGTAGATGCCGACGTGACCAATATAGCTGCCGCCGGAGTAGAAGCAGAGGATATCTCCCGGCTCCAGTTCGTCAACGTGGACGCCGTTTCTCGCCTGGTCGGCTGCGACGCGGTTGAGACTGTATCCGAACTGACCGTACACATAGTAGACCAGTCCCGAACAGTCAAAGCCCGTACTCGGACTTGTACCGCCCCAACAGTAGTTGTACCCGACGAACCCCAGCGCGTAGTCTGCGATCGCCTTGCCTTCCACCGTACCGGCAGCGCCGGAGGTGGTGTCGGTGTACTCGTACTCGCCCTCCTTGACGTAGGTGGAGTAAACGAAGCCCGGTACGCCGTTATAGATAACGGCTGTCCATTCGCCGCTGAATCCGGTTATCGTGACCTTGTTGCCGAAAAACAGCTCGCAGATTATCCCGGACGACATGGAGGGGCCTGAGCGGAAGCGGACGTTGTTGCCGCTTATGTATCCGGGACTCTCCTTCGCAGGTACGGAAGAGGGCTGCGGTGTTTCGGTTGCCGGCGGCTGTTCTTCCCCGGTTCCCGGAATCTCGGACGGCGCGGCGGACGGCGTGCTTGTGGGCTGCGTCGTCTGCGACGGAATTTCTATCTCGATTTCGGACACAGTCTCTCTCAGCACATAGGCCGAGTAGACATAGCCGCTCTCTCCGTCGATAATGCAGGCGGTCCACTCTCCCACCTCGGAGATGATGGTCAGCTCTTTTCCACGGTTATAGAGGTCGATGATCGAGTATGTAGTGCCGGGACCCGTCCTGAATCGGACATAGTCGCCGTTTATAAATCCCTTTGCGTTCTCCGAACTGCCGCTTCCCGATGTCGGGGTCGGTGCAGGCGTCGGCGTCGGAGTCAGTGCAGGTGTCGGAGTAGGCGTTGAGGAACTTATAGGAATCTCAAAAACCGGCGTTGAGCTTGGCGCGGGCGTCGGGGTTGGCGCTGGCGTTGAAGTCGGCGTTGGTGTCGGCGCAGGCGTCGGGGTTGAGGGATTCAGAGGGATCTCAAAAACCGGGGTTGAGCTTGGCGCGGGCGTCGGGGTCGGAGCCGGAGTGGAGGTCGAGCCTATCTGAATTTCGAATAACGGATTGCCCGTCATCTCTGCTTTGCTGATATCTATTTCAAATGACGGTTCAGGCTGTATCACGGCGCCGCCTGTTCCGACGGTAGGAATGTCGCTTCCGCCTCCTCCGCCTCCGAGCTCGTCCTCGTCGTACGAGCCGGATGCCGACGGCGAGACATATGTGTCGCTTACATAGCTTGAATACACATAGCCGCGCTCTCCGTCGATGACACAGGCCGTCCAGTCGCCCACGCAGCCGACCGTCTGAAGCATTTTACCCTTGTTGTAGGTGCCGAGCACGGCATAGCCGGAGCCGGGGCCGCTTCTGAAACGCACATACATTGCGTTGATGTAGCCCGTACCCTCGGCACTGTCGTCCGCGATTTCGGTGTAATCTTCCACGTCGTCCGTTATCCTGAGATAATTTGCGGACATAAAGCAGGTATCCCCGTAAAAATCCACGGCGTACCAGTAGTCGTCGGAGCGGTCGATAACCGACACGACCGTCCCCCGGCTCAGGCTGCCGACAACGCGGTAGCCGGTTCCGGGCCCTGACCTGAGATTGACCTCGCTTCCCGTAACCACCGCGTTTTCCGCGTAGGCAGTGGTCACCAGCATCGAGCCGATGAACACCGATAAAGCGAGTGTCCTCAATATTTTTCTGTTCATAAGCTTATCCTTTGCTCTTGCGGAGCACAGGTGCCTTAGTCCAACGGAAGTTGAACACTCACCGCATTTGAGCGGCACTGTCGGGCTGCTTTTGATTTGTCGT
>CAMEHJ010000061.1 GCA_945917385.1 uncultured bacterium | reverse complement strand
TCTTGCCAAGCGTGCCATGTTCTACCTCCTTTCTGTCTCCGTTTCCGGAAAACCGTATATTAAGCTGCACAATAATTTATCTTACGGGTTTAATATATCAGCTCAGACTTAAAGAACCTCTTAAAATCGCATCTCGGTATTTATTTTTTTAAAAAATTTCTGCCGCCTGTACAATACAGGCGGCAGATTATTATCAAAAATGCTGTCATTCTTCCTTCGGTTTTTTATCTTTCAGCAGTTCCTCCGCGCGCATTATCTGACAGCTCAGGCGAATTTTCCGCTCCCCGATAAGCGCTTCGAACCGGTTCTTCACGCGGTTTGCGGCAACGCTCCCGTTTTCCTCGGTCGCGCCGAGCAGTATTACCAGAAACTGGCTTCGGGAGTAGCGCGTAAATACGTCCTCCCAGCGCAGCGACTTTTCAAGTACGCCTTCAAGCTGCTCCATGGCCTCGTGAAACTCACCGGCAGTCGGATTCGTGCGGCCGTCGGAGGTGGACAGCGTGCACAGCAGCAGGCAGAACGGCGTGTCGGAAATGCTGCTGAGTCTGGTGATGAGGCTGTACATATACAGAAAGCTCGGAAACGGGATGCAGTAGGGGCCGTCCAGATCCGATTCTCTCAGCCAGCTTCGGACGGCGCTAATATTGTCGGCCTTTCGCCACGGCTCCTTTTCCGGGCTGCGGAAGCGCGAGCGCATCCGCTCCGGCGGCGGGGCGTCAAGCTCGGTCAGGTACAGCTTCTCCACCCGGCTGTACAGCTCGTACGCCTCCTTGATGCGCCCCTGACGTATCAGACACTCCTGCTGCCAGACCTGCCATTCGTCAAACGGGAAAAGCTTTGCCGCAACGCCGGTCAGCCGCAGTATCGCGTCATAGTCCCCGCGCTCGTTGAGCGTGCGGCATATTTCATCAAGGCTGTCGCGGTAAAGGCGCTGATACTCCGCCCGCGCGATCTCCACCCAGACCTCGTTATCCAGCTCCGGCAGAAAGCGGCCATGGTACAAATCGCAGATCTGATACAGCAGCTCAAGCCGCTCCTCGCCGGTGGACAGGTCGGCCTCCTGACGCAGCGCCGTCACCGCCTCCGTGTCCACCCAAGTCAGAAACGAGCTTTCAAAAAAGTAGCGATCCATGCGCACATGGATGTAATTTTCCTGCGGCAGACGGGTCTCTCTCAGTAAGCGCCGCAGCTGGGAGACCGTCGCGTTCAGGCCGTTGCCGGTGTCTACCTCCGTCTCCTCGCCGTAGAGCGCCTCTGTCACCGCGCGTCTGGAAACGCCCGCTTCGCGGTTATTCAAAAGAAGCTGCAGCAGAAGCAGCGGCTTTGCCGTCAGCTTCTTCTTAAATCGTATGGGCGCGCCGTCATAGTACATCTCAAAGCCGCCCAGCATATAGACCATCAGCCTTTTTTCGCTGTCCATCTCACGGCCTCACTTTCATCTCGGCTATACTGAGTATTGCCTCTGCGGTATCATATCGGATGTTGCGCTTCATCTGCTCGAACAGCTTGAACGCGCCGAGCTGATATTCCTTCAGCGGGTCGCGCTGGGCGTAGGAGACAAGCCCGATCCCCTGCCGCAGATGCTCCATATTGTCCATATGCTCCATCCAGTGCCTGTCAACCGTCTTCAGCAGAAGCTCGCGCTCGCGCACACGCAGCACCTCAGCGTCTCCGAACTCGTTCTCGATAGCGTCATAGCGCTCGATAAGCGCCTTCGCGAGCTTATCGGCAAGCTCCTCCTCCGCGCAATGCGTACAATTTGCCGCGGCGCCGGGTGTCAGCATATTCGAAAATGCCTCCACCGCCGTTTTCCGGATATCGTCGGCGGCCCTTCCGCAGGACGCCGCCTCCACCGCGTCCTGCGCCGCAAGGCGCAGCAGCGACGAAATTATAGGGTGGATCTCGCGGCTTTCAAGCACCTGTCTGCGGTGGGCGTACACCGCCTCCCGCTGTTCGTTCAGCACCCGGTCGTAGCCAATCACCCTGCACCGCTGAGCGAACTGGTCGCTCACGATGCACTGTTGGGCGTGGTTTACGATGCGCGTCAGGCTGCTGTGCGTAAGCCCCTCGCCCTCCGGCACCTTCTGCGCATCGAAAAGCGCCGTCAGCTTTTTCCCGCCGTACATACGAAGCAGGCTGTCCTCAAGCGACAGGTAGAAGCGTGATTCTCCAACGTCGCCCTGTCTGCCGGAGCGCCCTCTGAGCTGGTCGTCTACCCTTCGGGAGTCATACCGCTCCGTGCCTATTACCAGCAGACCCCCCGCCTTCTTCGCGTCCTCGTCAAGCTTTATGTCCGTGCCGCGCCCCGCCATATTGGTAGCGATGGTGACCGCGCCGCGGCGTCCCGCCTCGGCAACGATGGCCGCCTCAATATCGTGGTACTTGGCGTTTAGCACATGGTGCCGGATGCCCCGCTCGGCAAACATACGGCTCAGCTCCTCGGAGTCGCTGATGCTGACCGTGCCCACAAGCACGGGGCGCATACTGTCTCTGCACGAGAGCACATCACGGCACACAGCCTCCAGCTTCTCCGCCTTTGTTCGGAACACCACATCCTCCCGGTCGATTCTCTGCACCGGCCGGTAGGTGGGAATCTGCACGACGTCCATGCCGTAGACCTCCGAAAACTCCTTCTCCTCCGTGCGGCCTGTACCGGTCATGCCGGATTTCTTCTCGTATTTATTGAAAAAGCACTGATATGTGACGGAAGCGACGGTCCGGTTCTCCTTATGGATCCTGACCCGCTCCTTGGCCTCGACAGCCTGGTGCAGTCCCTCGGAATAGCGCCGCCCCGGCATGATGCGCCCCGTCAGCGCGTCCACGATCAGCACTTCCCCGTCCTTGACCACATAGTCCCTGTCGCGCACCATCAGATAGTTAGCCTTCAGCGCCAGATTCATATGGTGCTGAAGCTCAAGATTTTCGAGCAGTGCGATATTTTCAACACGGAAAAAGCGCTCCGTCCTGCGCACGCCCGCTTCCGTGAGGAACACCTGCTTTGCCTTCTCGTCAACGATGAAGTCGCCGGTCTCCTCCTGCTCCACGCCGGAAATCGCATCCAGCTTTGAAAGCTCCTTCAAATCCTGTCCTCTGGTCATGCGTCGGGCGAGCGAATCGCAGGCCTCATAGAGCTTGGTGGGGCGGACGCTGTCGCCGGAAATTATCAGGGGAGTTCGCGCATCGTCTATCAGCACGGAGTCCACCTCGTCGATAATGGCATAGTGAAAGCCGCGCTGAACCACCTGCGCTTTGCTGAGCGCCATATTGTCGCGCAGATAGTCAAAGCCAAGCTCGCTGTTGGTCACATATGTAATGTCGCAGTCATACGCCGCCTTGCGCTGTGCACCGTTCATTCCGCCGAGCACCGTGCCGACCGTGAGCCCCATGAAGCGGTGTATCTGCCCCATCTGCTCGGCGTCGCGCTTTGCGAGGTAGTCGTTCACCGTTACGACATGGACGCCCTTGCCCGTCAGCGCGTTGAGGTAGGCGGGCAGGGTCGCGACCAGAGTCTTGCCCTCGCCGGTGCGCATCTCGGCAATACGCCCCTGATGCAGTACGATTCCGCCGATAAGCTGGGTGGGGAAATGCTCCATCCCCAGCACCCTGCGTCCGGCCTCCCGCACCGCGGCAAAGGCCTCCGGCAGAAGCTCGTCAAGGCTCTCCCCCTCAGAAAGCCTCCGCCTGAATTCATAGGTCTTATTTCTGAGCGCCGCATCGCTGAGTGAGGTCATGGCGTCCCTGTTGGCAATTATGCTGTCCACAATCTTCTGCAGCTTGTTCCGTTCCCGTTTTCCGCCTGCCACCGGCTCATCCCCGTTCTTGTCTTTGTGTACTTTATCAACCGATTTTTCTCATTATTTCCTTAAATTACATAATATCATGCAAATTCTGACATTACAAGCTTCCTGTGGTATTTTTTGCAAGCAAAAGCCTCCGCAAATGCGGAGGCTCGGCGTGTCAAAAAATCTGCGCAGTGCTCTCACCTGCTTTTCTCCCGTGCCTTCGGGTCGATCCTCACAGATTTGAAGTGTATATTCAGTTCTCTTTCAATTTCCGCAAGCCGCTCCTGTGCCCTCGGCTGCTGCTCCGCCGTGAACTGAAGCAGCGCTCCTCCGTCCCGGAGCCGGACGCGAAAGTCCGAAAAGCCCATGGCAAAAAGGGTTTTCTCGCTCTCCTCGACGGCTCTGAGCTTTTCCGCCGTTATCCTCTCCCCGGCGGGGATGCGCGTTGCCAGGCAGGCATATGCCGGCTTATCCCAGGTAAACAGCCCCGCCTCTTTGGAAAGGCGGCGGACATCACTTTTCGTCAGGCCGCAGAGGCGCAACGGGGACAATATGTTTTGCTCTTTCAGCACCTTCATGCCGGGGCGGTCGGCGCCCTCGTCGCTTGCGTTGGTGCCGTCGATAATCGTATCGCAGCCGTCGGCGGCGGCTGCTGCGCGAATGGCGTTCATGATCCGCTTCTTGCAGAAATAGCAGCGGTTTTCCGGGTTGGACGCCACCTCGTCATATTGCAGAATGTCCGCGTTGACAACGCGAAGCCCGACCCCCAGCTCATTTGAGAGCCGGAGCGCGTCCTCATACTCAAATTCCGGCTGAAACTGAGAGCGGACAAAATAGGGTCTTATATCCGCGCCGGCGCATTTTCCCGCATACAGCAGGAAGGCGGAGTCCGTCCCGCCGGAGAAGGCAAGCGCCGCCTTCGGGTGCTCGGCAAAAAATTCGTTGAGATTCATATTCGCTTCTCAGTCCATGTGGTTTATCATACTGGCGAGATATCCCGCGCCGAAGCCGTTGTCAATGTTGACAACGCTCATGCCGCTTGCGCAGGAGTTGAGCATACTCAGAAGCGCCGCCACGCCCCCGAAGGAAGCGCCGTAGCCCACGCTGGTGGGGACGGCGATCACCGGGCAGTCAACAAGCCCTCCGACGACGGAAGGCAGCGCGCCCTCCATCCCCGCGACGGCGATGATAACCCTCGCGCTCATCACGATGTCTATATTGGACAGCAGCCTGTGGATGCCGGACACGCCCACATCGTAAAGGCGCAGCACGTCATTGCCCAGTGCCTCCGCCGTCAGCGCCGCCTCCTCGGCCACAGGAATGTCGCTGGTGCCGCCGGTGGCAATAAGGATACGTCCCTTGCCGCTTACCTCAGGCATTTCACCGATGATGCCGACGTGCGCCATGCTGTTGTAGTTCAGCGGCAGCTCGCACTTCACGAACTCTGCCGCTTCCTCGCTCAGGCGGGTGATAAGGATGGTTTTCTGCCCGTTATTCATCATGGCCTTCGCGATGCCCAAAATGTGCTCCTTGGCCTTGCCCGCGCCGTAGATGACTTCGGGTACACCCTGACGGATGCCCCGGTGGAAATCCACCTTTGCGTAGTTTTCTATCTCCTGAAACGGCTGCATTTTCAGCCTGAGCGCCGCATCGTCCGGGCTGAGACTCCCGTCCGCGACCTGATTAAGAATCTCTGTCAATTCATGCTTATCCATGGTATTCTCCTTTTTTGCTTCGGCTTCGTCCGCCGCAGCCGAACGACGAAGGGCAGACGTCGCCCTGATAGCTACAAATAAGATACCACAAAAAGCGTGTCCTAAGCAAGAAGTAGTTGAGTTTGCTTTAAATCGAGTTGTCTTTGATAACATTGAAAGCAACATCACTGAGCTTTCGCAATGCAAGGAAAAGCCTGAAACTCAGGAGAAATACGTCTCACGGTGAGATTTATTTCGGCGCAGAACAGGGTATCAATATCTGCAAAGTTAATATAATATTAGTGATAAACAGCAAGCCGGCTGATATATTTATCAACAAATTTATTGACAAATATATTGTCGCGTGATACTCTTTAGGTGCGGAGGTGAACGATATGCTTAATATTGCAAGTGCGATCAGAGATACCATTCCCATCTCTTTGTTTAACAAAGGTCTTGCCGGAAAAATTTTTGAAGATGTAAAAAAGTCCGGCGCAAAGGTCGTTATGAAAAATAATGCCGCTGAGTGTGTGCTCCTCTCTCCCGATGAGTATCTTCGTCTTATAGACGAGGTAAACGATGCTCGTTTGCTCAGCCTTGCTGCTGAGAGAATGGCTGACTTTGACCCTACCGCCACTGTTTCTGCCGAAGCTCTTTATAAGGAACTGGGGATCAGTCAGGAGGACATGGACGCTGTTGGTGAGGTAGAAATAGAATGAATTGGAAGCTGAGCTACCTTCCGGAAGCAGCAAAGGATTTGAAAATCCTTGACGGCTCCCAGCGTGTATTGGTTGCCAAGGCAATCAACAAGGTATTGGAGAATCCCCTGCCGGATTTTGAAGGCGGCTATGGAAAACCTCTTGGTAATAAGAGCGGAAACAACTTGTCAGGCTTTTTGAAAATCAAGCTCAAAAATGCCGGTATAAGAGTGGTGTATAAGCTTATCCGCACTGAAACCGAAATGCTTGTAGTCGTCATCGGTGCAAGAGCGGATTCAGAGGTATATGATATCGCGCAGCACCGCAGCAAAAAATACAGTCTCTGATAACAAGTGTCTTGGGCATCCTTGCTCAAGGCGCTTTCCTTATTGGAACAAGCGGCGCCTTTGGTGACGCTGAAACAGCAAGTACGGAAATTTGACGGCAATTTTCACTTGTTAGGGAGCCCCCCAAAACCCCATACGAATCCGGTAAATGCGTCTCACGGTGAGATTAATTTCTGCGCAGAACAGGGTTGAACTTATATGTCCAAAGAAAGAAAAAGCCAAATCGAATCCCGGCGCAGCGGGTTCGATTTGGAAAGGAGGAGCAGCGGCATGAGCGCGCTCTGACTT
>CAMEHJ010000060.1 GCA_945917385.1 uncultured bacterium | reverse complement strand
CTCGATATCGGCTCTGCGGCGGCCGTCGGTCTTTTCCGGGACAAAGACCTTACCCGAGACGAGCTTTGAGCGGCACCATGAGCACTCGCCGCTGCGGCAGCGGGAGGGAGCGACGATGCCCGCACGCTCGATGGAGGGCAGCAGCGGCTCATCGGCGGAGGCGGTGATGACGTATTCCCTGCCGCACTGAATGACCTTAAGGTTGAAGGTCTTGCCGCGGATATCCTCCGGGTAGCCGGGCTGATTCCACGGGTCCTTTATCATGCCGAACAGCTCGCGGCGCACGAACTTGCGGCGCAGGCCGAGCTTCGCGATCTCGCCGTCGAGGAAGTTGTACATCGCCTGCGGACCGCACATGAAAATGCTGTACTCCTCGCCGCCGTACTTTTTGATAAGCTCGGCGGTGATGAAGCCGTGCTCGTAGCCGGGCTTCTCCTCGTCGGACAGGACATGGATTACATGGACCTTGTCACACGCGGCGCAGACCTCGTCCAGCTCCTTCTTATAGATTATCGCGTCCTCGGTGCGCGAGCCGAACAGGATCGTGAGGTCGAAATCCTCAAGCCCGTCGCGCAGGGCGTAAGCCATGCCCATGAACGGGGTGATGCCGGAGCCGCCCGCGAGCGCCACGACCTTCTTTGCATCGCGGATGCGCTCATAGTACAGGTGTCCCTGCGGGCCGGAGATGGTGATTCTTTGCCCGACCTGCCAGTGATCCTGAATCCACGGGGAGACAAAGCCCGCGTCGTCGCGCTTGACGGTGATGTTGTATTCGCCGCGCTTTGCCCAGGCGGGGCTGCCGCACAGGGAGTAGGAGCGGGTGGTGACGGTGTTTCCGATGGGGACGGAGACGCTCACATACTGACCCGCGCGGTACGGCGCAAGGGCTGTGCCGTCCTCGGTTTTGAGAACGATCGTCTTTGCGTCGGGGCCGTTTTGACGAATTTCGGAGACGACGACGCTCTGCTTTTCGGGGTGGCGGAGCTTCGCCTTCTCGTTGGTGGTAAGGGTCTTGGGCAGCGGCGTTGACGGCGCCGCCTGAATTGCCGCCTCGCGCACCTTAGGCATATTCTTGAACTTCAGCATATCAAGTGCGCCGATGAGCTGAACCTTGTAATTGCAGTTTGCCGCCATGTTATTTTCCCTCCTCTGCCTTCATTTCGGCAAGCGTCTTTTTGGCAAGCGTGTCACCGCTGAAGATAGCCGAGTTGTAGCCGTCGCCCCTGATGGACGCCGCGCCCACGAACTTGAGCCCCTTTACGGGGAACTCCGTGCCCATCATCATCATTCTGGGCATCATGTTGTCCCAGTCCTTCAGCTCGAAGCCGTAGGCCGCGCCCTGCGGGACATTGACATAGTTGCACATCGTCCACGGGGTGGCTATCTCAAGCTCCTCGATATAGGGCGTGACCGTGATGCCGCTGCGCTCTTCAAACAGGCGGATGAGCTTTTCGGCAAAGGCGGTCTTTGTCTCGACATAGTCGTCCTGCTCGACATTCGCCCAGTCGTCCTCCATAAAGGTGCTGGTGAGTGAGACGACGCAGGTGCCCTCCGGCGAGAAGCCGGGGTTTACGACGTTGTAGCAGACCATGACCTGATTGCAGTTCGTTGCAATCTTCCTGCCGTCGTTATACTCCTTCACGGTGTCCGCGGAGGTTGGGAGGAAGATGGTGTAGTCGTGTATGCCAAGCTCCTCCGCCGTCTTGTCAAGTCCCATGTACACGACGAACATTCTCGCTGAATAGGTGCGGGCGTTGCCGAGCTTCACCATGCGCTCCGGCACGACCTCCGGCGGGCACATCGTGGCATAGACCATGTTCTGGTTCATGTTGCAGAGTATGTACTTCGTCTCTACCTCGCCGCAGGTGGTCTTTACGCCGCGCACCGCCTTATTTTCGTCAAAGAGGATCTCGGTGGCGGTGCAGTTCATCCAGACCTCGCCGCCCATATTGCGGAAGCACTCAAGAAGTCCCGTCGTCAGCTCGTTGCTGGTCTTGTCGGGTATCCATGCGCCGTGGTTGACGTACAGCCACAGCATATTGACGTACTGGAGGAAGGAGATGTGGTCCGCGTCCACGCCGAGATAGCCCCAGTAGGTGTTCATGATGTCCTGCGCAAGCTTCGGCATCTTCATCGCCTTGAAAACGCGGTTTACGGTATAGCTGCCCAGGCGCAGGAAGTTGGGGAAATGCTCCTGCATATACTTGGGGTCGGTCTTGCCGCCGACGCTGAGGGAATAGTCGCCCGCCTCGTGAAACTCCGTGCCGAGGTCAAACAGGTCCTGTATGCTCTTGCGGCAGCCGGGGACAAGCCGCTCCATCTCATCGACATACTCCTTGACGGTGCAGGGCAAGGTCGCGTCGATATGCGTCTTGCCGTCGGAGGCGGTCGTTATGACGCGGAAGTTGTCCGGCACCATATGCCACGGAATATCCAGCCCGAATTCCTCGCAGGTCTTGCGGCAGCCGCCGGGGTTTTCCTTTGTGCCCCACTCGCATATCTCGTGCAGGGCTGTTTCAAATTCAAAGCGTCCGCGGCGGAAGCTTGACGCACAGCCGCCGGGCAGATTATGACGCTCGATCAGCAGGGTCTTTTTGCCGCCCTTAGCCATTCGGCAGGCCGCCGCAAGGCCGCCGTTGCCCGCGCCGATGACTACGGCATCATATTTTCGCATAGTCTTTTCCTCCTATTTATTTTTTGTGGCCATACCACATATACCTATATATTATTATCGTCTTTGTCGGATAAATGTCAATTAGTCCAGCGTATTTTCAGCGTATTAATGGCTGCAAGGCTTGACAATTAAGCACTTTGCGAATAAAATAACAGGTGTGGTATTCTGGTATGACCAGAGAATCTTGCAGGAGGATGGCTATGGGCTTTACAAAAATAAACGTGCTGTCGATAACGGAGCTTTTTGTGCAGCAGATTGAGAACATGATACTCTCCGGTGAGCTCAGTGTCGGGGAGCAGCTCCCGCCCGCGCGGGAGCTTGCCGTCAGGATGGGGGTGAGCCGCGCCGTGGTGTCGGCGGGGCTTGTCGAGCTTGAGAAGCTCGGCTTTGTGGAGGTGAAGGCGCGTCAGGGCGTGTTCGTCTGCGATTACAGGCGGCAGGGCACAATGGAGACGCTGGTCGCGATAATGCGCTATAACGGCGGCGCACTGCGAAAAAACGAGGTGCGGTCCCTGCTTGAGACACGCGACGCGATGGAATGTCTGTGCATGAAGCTGATAATCGAGCGCGTGGAGATAGGCGAGCTTGAAAAGCTCTCCCCTATTCTCGACTCGATACGCGAATCGAAAACGCCGGAGGACGCCGCCGAGAACGTGTTTCGCTTCTACCACGAGCTTGCGGTGCTCTCAGGCAACGTGCTGATGCCGCTTTTGTACTACTCCTTCCATGAGCAGGGCGTTTATCTCTGGACGCTTTTCTGCAAGCGCAGCGGCATAAACACCATGTACGAGCTGAAGCTGAGACTGTACAAGGCGCTCTTGAACCGCGACCTCGACTCCGCCATCGAGCAGACCCACGCCATCATGGACACCGCCATCGACCAGCTCAGCTTCTACGGCGCATAAATTTTTTTCAAAAAATCAAAAAAAGCTCTTGACTCTCCCCTTTAGGGGAGACGCTATAATCCTCCCTGCAAGGAAAAAGCAAGGAGGATTTAACATGAATGAACCGATTATTCAGGTAAATAATCTCACGAAATCCTTTGGTGCGAAGAAGGCCGTTGACGGCTTATCGTTCGAGGTGCATCTGGGCGAGGTGTTCGGCCTTCTGGGGCATAACGGAGCCGGCAAGAGTACGACCATCGACCTCATGCTGGGGCTGAAAACGCCCGACGAGGGCACGGCGCGCATCTTCGGCATGGACGCATCAAAGCACCGCAAGCAGGTGTTCGAGCGCGTCGGCGTACAGCTTCAGACAACGAACTACCAAAACGCCATCACCGTGGAGGAGGCGTGCATAGAGTACGCTTCTCTCTACTCAACCCCGGCAGACTATGCGCGGCTGCTTGAAAGCTTCGGTCTCTCGCAGCTTAAAAAAAAGCTTCGTGTCCAAGCTCTCCGGCGGTGAGCGGCAGAAGCTGTCCGTTGTTCTCGCGCTCATCGGCAGTCCGGAGCTTGTATTTTTGGACGAGCTGACGACGGGGCTTGACGTCGCGGCGCGGCGTGAGGTATGGAGAACGCTCAGACAGCTCAAAAACCAAGGGCTTTCCGAGATACAGATACCCGTTAAGCTTCGTGCGCGAAATTACGAAAAAGGATGAAGCGCGCAATCAGTACCCGCCCATGCTTCTGACTTTTTTCATTCCCCCTGTCATATGACAGCCGCAGTTTGGTCTCTTTAAAAATACAACATCTGCATCTCCCCGTCATAATTCCGGGGGATGCAGATGTTGGCGTTATATAGGCACTTCTCAATCCAGCTTTTCCCGGAGAAGCGCACTCCCTTTGCTCAGCGTTGAGAGCAGCGTGCCGGGAGCGTATTCCATAATATACAACACATCTTCGGGCAATTCGCGCATCACCGAAAAACAGCTTTCCCAATCAATCGTCCCGCTGCCGATAGGCAGATGACTGTCCGCACTTCCGTTGTTATCATGCAGGTGGAACGCACAAAGGCGGGGTGCCAAAGCCTCGATGACGCCGGGGATATCCCAATGGTTCATGTGCGCGTGTCCCACATCCAGCAGGTATTTGACACAGTCGTCAATTTCGTCCAAAGCATGCGGAAATTCCTCCTGTGTAAAGAGTGATGACGACGGACCCGCTATGTTCTCAAAGGCAATGGTGAGCCCCAGAGGTTTGGCCGTCCCGATCAGGTCCTCCAGGCTCTCATAACAGCGGTCGATTGCCCTGCTTCGGGAAAAGAAGCAATCACCGTCATAATAGCCCGGATGAAAAACAATCTGGGACGCACCTACACGATGGGCAAACTCGGCAGACCTTCGGTTCAATTCCTGGGCTGCAAGGCGGATAGTCCGTATCGGAGCCGCCGGGTTTACGTCCCAGGCAGGCGGATGAACCGTGAGCGGGATATTACTGCCTTTAACGGACGCCGACTGTTGATCCCAGTTGTCTCCGCTGTCGTCCCATGCATCTCCGTCAATCATTATTTCAACTTCCGGGACAATCTCCGAGAGCACACGGATGTTGTCCTGAGGGGTTTGGCAGAAAAGGATAAAATCAGATGCTGCCAGTCTCATTTGCAAATCTCCTTTCTATACGGAGCGCCCCGGCTGCCGAAACAGCCGGGGCATTTTTTGTGAACGCAGTTACAGATACCCGTTTAAGAGAGATAGTCTTTCTTCTGCTTGATCCAGAAAATGATGCCCAGCAAGGACCAAACAATCAGACAGATCCAGGATTCCTTATACAGGGAGGAAGCGGTTCCGGGGATAATCAGCAGCGCAAGGAAGATGAAGCCGCAGATGGCGCCCAGAATACCGAAGATCTGCATTTTCTTGTTGCCCTCTCTCTTCGCAAACATCCATGCAGCAAAGCAAACATAGGTAAACACGATGGAGGTGCCCGCAGAGGTCATATCAACGATCCAACTCAGAGCCTTGCGGCCGAACCAGGGGCCGATAAGTGCGATGGCGCCGACAAACAGAACGGCAGCAACGGGAGAACCGTTGTCCTCGCGCCGTTTGGCAAAGATCGCAGGAAGAGCCTTACGTTTGGCCATGGCAGCGAACAGACGAGTGGATGCAATAAAGAAGCCGTTGATGGCAGACAGAACAGCCGCAGACATTGCAACACCCAGGATATAGAGGCCCGGCTTGCCCAGCGCCGTTTCAACGGCGGCACCGGTTGCCCAGAAAGGCTCACTCTTCAAATACTCTGCCCAGGAGGCATAGCCCTCCTGCTGAACGATGGCCGTTGTAATGGTATTTCCGCTGTACATGAGCCAGGCGGCAGCAATGGTGCTGACCATCAGGATCTTGGCTTTGGACTGGTCAAAGTCATACTCCTCACACACCTGAGGAATAACGTCAAAGCCAACGAAGGCCCACGGCGCCATGGAAAGGATGACTCCGATACCGGAGAAAATGCTCTCGCCGTTGCTACCCTGGAACAAAGGCTTCACATAGCCCCAGTTTGCATGACCTGTCAGGATGATGACGATGGGGAAGATCACAATGATTGCCGTCTGGAGAATGGCCAGGAATGTCTGGGAAACGAAAGCGACCTTCACGGCCTTGATATTGATAAACATGAAAATCACAACGATGATCATTGTGAGGACGACCTCTCCCAGGTACACATCAAAGCCGCCGATATTCCATAACAGTGTGTTCTGCAGGAATGTGTTGGGGAAAACGTAGCGGGTAATCAAGCCGATGGCAGTTCCGTTAAGGGGGATAAAGGAAATGTACGCCAGAATCAGGAACCATCCGCAGATAAAAGCGTGCTTTTTGCCGAATGCCTGGGTTACATACTCAAATTCGCCGCCCTCAACAGGGTACTTGCGAATTAGAAAGCTGTAGCTTTGAGCAATAATCCATGCCATGATAGCCGCAAGAAACAGGCCCAACATTGTTCCGATAGGGCCGGCCGCAGGGAGAAATGAGTTGCCCGGCATAACGAAGCAGCCCCATCCGATGATGGAACCAACTGCGACAGCCAATACATCAATTTTTCGCATTTGTTTCTTCATTGACTTCTACTCCTTTTTTAATTTTATCTCGAAACTGCATATTTGTACAGTTGCGCACAAAAAAATCATATAAGTCCGTGTGTCGCTCAGTTGTTTTACAGTTTTTTTATATGCCATAACTGCTCCTATAGAAATCATTGTTG